>JBCBKN010000141.1:0-9941 GCA_038521775.1 Pseudomonadota bacterium
AATACTCCGACAGGCGCCCCTGGGCGGTGCGCCGCGCGATCTCCATCTGCCAGAGCCGATCCTGGGCATGCACAAAGCCCAGCCCGAAGAAACTGTCCGCCTCGGTCTGACCCATGATATGCGGCACGGCATGGCGGTCGCGCAGGATCTCCATCGGCTCGGCAAGGTCCGGAACGCGATGCTCGGCGGCATAATCGGGCAGCGACCCGCCGATGAGGTAGCTGGCCAGCCCGAGGGCTGCGGCGAAAAGCACCGCGAGCCCCAGCATGATCCGCACCAGCCAGCGAAACGCCATCTCCATGCAACGCTCCTCCTGCCCGTATGCGCGCCTGCCCGTGCGCGCGCCTGCCCGTGTGCGCGCTTGCCCGCCGGCCAATCGCCAGCCCCAGGCGGGTCGGACGCTCCGGCCGCGGCTTGACCCGGCAGGCTTAGCAGGCCATCAGGGGCGCAGCAAAGATCCAAATTCGGGGGGAGGCGAGATGGCCAAGACGGCGTTCATCGGGCTGGGGGTGATGGGCTATCCCATGGCCGGGCATTTGGCCGCCAAGGGCCATTCGGTCACCGTCTACAACCGCACCACGGCCAAGGCCGAGGCCTGGGTTGCCCAGCATGGCGGGGCCCATGCCGCCACCCCGCGCGAGGCCGCGGCAGGGGCTGAGATCGTTTTTCTCTGCGTGGGCAACGATTCCGATCTGCGCAGCGTGGCGCTTGGGGCGGATGGCGCGCTGGCCGGGCTGGCCGAGGGCGCGGTGCTGGTCGACCACACCACCGCCTCGGCTGCGGTGGCACGCGAGATCTATGCGGCCGCGGCCGAGCGCGGCGTGGGCTTTGTCGATGCGCCGGTCTCGGGCGGGCAGGCCGGGGCCGAAAACGGCGTGCTCACCGTGATGTGCGGCGGCGATGCGCCGGTCTATGCAACGGCCGAGCCGGTGATCGCGGCCTTTGCCCGGGCCTGCCGGCTGATGGGCGAACCGGGTGCCGGGCAGCTCACCAAAATGGTCAATCAGATCTGCATTGCGGGGCTTTTGCAGGGGCTCTCCGAGGGGCTGGCCTTTGCCCAGAAAGCCGGGCTGGACGGCCAGGCGGTGCTCGATGTGATTTCGAAGGGCGCCGCCGGCTCCTGGCAGATGGAAAACCGCGGCACCACCATGCTGGAGGGCAAGTTCGATTTCGGCTTTGCGGTTGACTGGATGCGCAAGGATCTGGGCATCTGCCTGTCGGAGGCCGAGCTGAACGGCGCCCCCCTGCCCGGGACGGCGCTGATCGACCAGCACTACAAGGATGTGCAGGCCATGGGCGGCGGGCGCTGGGACACATCGAGCCTGATCGCCCGGCTCGGCAAGCTTGGATAGGCGTCCAGGCGCGCGCGGAGAGGTTTCGAGTGTGACGTTGGAGAGCCATCTATGAAGCCAATTTTCCTCACGATCTGCGCGGCCGGGGCCGTGCTATTGCTGTCGACCGGCCCATCGCTGGCCGAGAACGAGCGCACCAAGGGCACGATCATCGGCGCCACGGTGGGGCTGATCATCGGCGATGGCAAAGCGGCCGTGGTCGGCGGTCTGCTGGGCAATCTGACCGGGGCGATGATCAAGGAAGATCGCAAGGAGCGGGCCCAGACCCCGCCGCCGCCCCCACCGCCGGCCGATCGGGATGAGGAGAGCGAGTGATGCGCTGGGTGACGATTGTGGCGCTGGCCTCCGCGATGCAGGGCGGGCCTCTGCTGGCACAGGACGAAAAGACCATTGCCCAGCATTATGCCGAGGCGGGGCCGGTGCTGCACCATTCCTGCCAGTCGCTGGTGCTGGCGCATCAGGGCAATGAGGAGGGGTTGCTTGAAGACATCGCGCGGCTGGTTGCGGTGTCCGTGATCAATCGCGGCATCGACATGACCAATCCCAACCGCAGCGCCGAGGAAGAGGCCGAGATCCGCGCCGAGTTCTTCGATGAGCTGGGCGATCGCTGCCGGCTCGACGAAAACGCCCTCATCGCCGGGGTGATCGACGGCATCGTGGCCGACCTCGCCCGGATCTACTGAGCGCACGGCCTCAGCGAGTTGCGCGGAGCCGCAACACATCATGTTCTGCCCGGCCCCGATCCATCTGATGGGGCCGGGCGGGTCTCGCGGTGTTGCGTGTCCACCAAACTGGCCGGGTCCACCGAACTGGGCGGGCCCACCAAACTGGGCGGGCTATGCAACGTTTTGCCGAACGCTCAGCGATAGATGCGGCTGAACTTCGCCCCTTCGATCGACGCGCCGGCCAGAAGGCCCTCGCGGCCATAGACAAAGCCGATCACCGGGCGGTTGGTCGTCTGGCTGTCCAGCCGCAACCCGATGCCGTCATCGACAATGGCGATCTCGGCATCGGCCGAGGCGGTCCAGCCATCGGCGGTGCGAAACCCGCGCAGCGCTGTTTCGGTCATGAAAAACAGCGCCTGATGGCTCCATTGCACGCCAAGCTGCAACCCGATCGAGGCGGCGGCGACCGAGTAATACTCCACCGGCGCACCGCCGACGAAAAGCCGCCCCTCGCCATACTCGCCGCCGACCAGCAGACCCGCCTTGGTGACCTCGGCCATGATCAGATAGCCCTTGGCACGTCGGATCAGCTCATCCGCGCCCCCGATCTTCGTTTGCAAAACGTCCAGTGCCGCGTCGACCTTGGCGTCGATCGAGCGGCTGCTGGCCGCGCGGGCGGCGCCCCCTGCGGCGCCCAATGCCAGGGCCGCGGCCCCGGCCAGGGCGCGCCTGCGTGACAGTCCTGTCATATATCCATCCTCGATGCTGTGCCTGTTCTGCCAAAGACCGCCTTGCGCCATCCGATCATTTTGCATCGCCGGACAGGCTTCAACGCGGTCGCTGGCGGTAGACTACCACGAAAGAGCCGGCCCGTCATGACCCCCGGCGCCGGGCACCCGTCACACCCGTCACACCCGTCACCCGGCGGTTCGCAGGGTCAGATCGGCGCCAGCCGCCACAAGAGGCCCGCGCGCCGTTGGCTGGCAAGCAGCCAGAGCGCGCCGTCCGGCGCGAAACCCAGATCGGTGATGCGGCCGAAATCGCCGGGCACGGCCGTCTCTCCGGTTACCTGATCGCCGCGAAGCGACACCAGGCGGAGCCCGCGCCGCCCGGCGATCAAAAGCTGGCCCTGCCAGGCCTCAAAAAGCCCGCCGACGACGAAGCGCATTGCGCCCGGGCGCAGCCTGTCTTCCCAGACATAGCTGGGGCGCACGAAAGGCAGGGCGTCTTCCTCGGGTTCCAGCTCGGCCTCGGCCGGGAGGGTGTGGCGCAGCCCGGCCAACACGCGGGTCAGCCAGGCGGTGTCGCCATCGCTGTCCAGGCACCAGAGGCTGGCATCCGTGGGTCTGAGGGCCAGCGCGACGGGGTTGGCATGGCCGAAGGACCAGATGCCAGGCTGCGAGGCATCGCCCAGAAGCGGGTTGATCAGCGCCGCACCGCCATCCTCGCGCAGCCGATAGATCTTGCCGGGCGCAAGCGTGGGGTCCGGTGCCTGATCGCGCTCGCCGCGATCGCCGAGTGCTAGGAAAAGCGTGCCATCGCCTGCACCCGCAAGCGCGCCCGAGATCCGTTTTGCAACGCTCATCGCCGGGTCCTCGGTCCAGACCGGCCGCTCCTCGCTGAGCTGCCCGCTGAAGCGGTCATAGGCCAGGCGCGACAGCCGCAGCCGGGCCTGGCTCAAGGCAAACTCATCGACATAGGCAAGCTGGATGAAGCGTTGGCGGGCGATGTCGCCTGGCACATGCAGCGCACGTATCCCGCCGCCGCGCCCGCGAAAGCCGCGCGGAACGCCCGACAGCCGCGCCACGCGCTCACCCGGGCGAAGCTCGGCGATGCCGCGTCGCTCGGCAATAATCACCGCGCCGCGGGGCAGGAACCCCAGGGCGACGGGCTCTTCGAGACGATCGGTCACAAGCTCGCGGCGGAGCACAAGCCCGGCGGCTGCGATCCGGTCGGCCCCCAGGGCAGCAACGGGGCCCAGGGTCAGCGCCGCGGCCCCGGCGCCGGCCCCGGCCAGAACCCGGCGCCGCGAGGGGCCCGTCTGGGGCGGGTGCGGCATCAGCCGGGCTCTTTGCTGCGTCGGGGATGGCGCGGGCGCTTGCGGCCGGTCCAGCCGCAAACATGGCCGCTCGGCGCGGCCCGCCCCCGGGCGCAGCACAGGCCAGCGGCACGGCCCCGCCATGTCAGCCCCTGCGCCACACCCTCACCCCATCGCGGCCAAAACCGCCGCGGCGCGCGGGGCATGATAGGTCAGGATCCCGTCGCATCCGGCCCGACGGAACGCCATCAGGCTTTCCATCATCGCGGCATCGCCATCGATCCAGCCATTGCGGGCCGCGGCCTCGATCATCGCGTATTCGCCGGAGACCTGATAGGCAAAGACCGGCAGCGAGACGCTCTCCTTGAGCCGCCGGCAGATGTCGAGATAGGCCAGCCCCGGCTTGACCATGACCATGTCGGCGCCTTCGCGAATGTCCATCGCCGTTTCGCGCAGCGCCTCCTCGCCATTGCCGGGATCCATCTGATAGGTCTTCTTGTCGCCGGTCAGCGCCCCCGACGAGCCCACGGCATCGCGAAACGGGCCATAGAAGGCCGAGGCGTATTTTGCCGCATAGGACATGATCGCGGTGTCCCGAAAGCCCTTGGCCTCCAGTGCGGTGCGGATGGCGCCGATGCGCCCATCCATCATGTCCGACGGGCCCAGAATGTCGGCCCCGGCCTCGGCTTGCACCAGCGCCTGTGCGACCAGCAGTTCCAGCGTCTCGTCGTTGAGGATCACCCCGTCGCGCACAATCCCGTCATGCCCGTCGGAATTATAGGGGTCGAGGGCCACATCGAGCATCACGCCGATCTCTGGCACGGCCGCCTTCAGCGCGCGGGTGGCCCGGCAGACCAGGTTCTCGGGGTTGAGCGCTTCGGCCGCGTCGGGCGTCTTCAGCGCGGCATCGGTGTAGGGAAAGATCGCGATGCAGGGAATGCCGAGCGCTGCCGCCCGCTCACCATGCTCGGCCATCCGGTCGACCGAGACCCGGTCCACCCCCGGCATGGCGGCGATGGGCTCGGCCACGTTCACACCGTCGCGCACGAAGATCGGCCAGATCAGATCCGAGGGTGCAAGCCGGGTCTCGCGCACCATTGCCCGCATCCAACCCGTGCGCCGCAGGCGACGGGGACGATTTGCCGGAAATGCCGCGTGCAGATCGCGTGTCATGGTGCTACCTCCTCCCCTGATCAAGATGAGATGCCATGCCGGCGCCGGTCGCGGCAAGCCCCAGCGTTTGACCACGTCACGCGATGCACCGGCACTGGCAGCAGGAAAGGACACGAGAGAGGCCGTGCGCGGTGACGATCCACGTTCGCTGATCGATTTCTTCGAAACGGCGACCTTCGATAATGTCTGGTATTGGATCATCACAGTGATCGCCTGGTCGGCGACCTGTCACTGGACGCTTGGCGTGCCCTATGACGCGATCGTGCGGGCCGATCAGAAGGGCGGGCAGCCCGCCGCACATGTCGAGGCGCTGGGCCAGGCCTCGATCGCCCGGATCACCGCGGTGGTCCGCTCGGCGGGGGTGTTCATCGCGGCCGGTGCCGGGTTCGGCGCGGCCTGTGTGGTCACGCTGGGCTTTTGGACGGGGATCGAGATGGCCAAGGGGATCGCTCTGCTCCTGCTGCCCCTGATGCTGGTCGCCACGCTCAACACCCGGCTGGCGTTCCGGCTGGAAAAAGCGCCGCTCTCCGGGGCTGCGTTCCGGCGCGCGCTCACACGCCAGAGGTTCTGGAACCAGGTGATCGGCCTCGCTGCAGTGACCGTTGCGGCCGCGGTCGCAGCGGTGCATATCGTGCGCGAGAAGCTCGCCGGCTTTGGCTGAGCGCGGGGCGGTGCCAAGCGGGGAGAGCGCCATGTCGGCACGGTCCAAGCGGTCTTCGACATCTGCCCCCGCGCCCGGTGAGGTGCGGGTCGGCGGCGCGCCCGAGGGCTTTGATGCGCGGCTCATCGCGGATCTGGCCGGGCGTGTTGCGGGCCCTGTCATCCATGTCGCGCGCGACGATGCGCGGCTTGCAGCGACCGCCGAGGCGCTGGGCGTCTTTGCCCCCGGCCTGCCGGTTCTGCATTTTCCGGCCTGGGACTGCCTGCCCTATGACCGCATATCGCCCAATGGCGAGATCTGCGCGGCGCGCATGGCCACGCTCGCCGCGCTGGCCGAGGGGTTCGACCGCCCTGCGATCCTGCTGACCACCCTGAACGCGGCGAGCCAGCGCGTGCCGGCCCGCGCCACCGTCGCCGAGGCCTCCTTTACCGCCGATATCGGGCGGCGGATCGATCTCGACGCGCTCACCGGCTATCTGGGCCGGATGGGCTTTAACCGGGTCTCAACGGTGACCGAACGCGGCGATTATGCAATCCGCGGCGGGATCGTGGACATCTTCCCGCCGGGGCAGCGCAACCCGGTACGGCTCGATCTCTTCGGCGATGTGCTGGACGGCGCGCGAAGCTTCGATGCCGAAACCCAGCGCACGGTCGAAAAGATCGGCCGGGTGGAGCTGGCGCCGGTCTCCGAGGTCATTCTCGATGCGCCCGCCATTGCGCGGTTTCGTGCCACCTATCGCGAGACCTTTGGCGCGGCCGGTCTGCATGACCCGCTTTACGAGGCGGTCAGCACCGGGCGCAAACATCAGGGCTATGAGCATTGGCTGCCCTATTTCCACGACCGGCTCGAGACGCTGTTTGACTATCTGCCCGGCGCGCCGGTGACCCTCGATGATCGGCTGGACGCGGCCCTGTCCGCCCGCGCCGATACGGTGCGCGATCATTATGAGACGCGCCGCGCGGCCCTGGCCGAAAAGACCATGCAGGGCACGGTCTACAAACCCTCGCCGCCCGAGCTGCTCTATCTGGATGCGCAGGCGCTTGGCGCCGCGATTGCCGACCGTCCCGTGCGCCGGTTCTCGCCTCTGCCACAGCCGCCGGGCCCGGGGGTGATCGACGCGGGCGGGCGGGCATCGCGCAATTTCGCGCCCGAGCGGCAGGACGAGAAGGCCTCGCTCTTTGATGCGGTGGCGGAGTATGTGCGCGACCGGGCGCGCCGCGGCCGGGTGGTGCTGGCGGCCTATTCGGAAGGCGCGCGGGAGCGGTTGGAGCATATTCTGACCGATCATGGCGCAACCGGCGCTGTGCCCGTGGCGCGCTGGTCCGATCTGGGCGCTGAGGGCATCTTCCTGATGGTCTGGGGGCTGGAGGCGGGCTTTGAGATCCCCGCCCGCGACGGGGCGCCCGCAACCACCGTGATCTCGGAACAGGACATTCTGGGCGACCGGCTGATCCGCGCGCCGCGCCGCCGTCGCAAGGCCGAGAATTTTCTCACCGAGGCGGCGGCCCTGTCGGCCGGCGATCTTGTGGTTCATGTCGATCATGGGGTGGGCCGCTATCTGGGCCTGCAGACCATCGAGGCGATGGGCGCGCCGCATGAATGCCTCGCTCTGGCCTATGCCAATGACGACAAGCTTTACCTGCCGGTGGAAAACATCGAGCTGCTCACCCGGTTCGGCCATGAGGAAGGGCTGCTCGACCGGTTGGGCGGTGGCGCCTGGCAGGCCAAGAAGGCCAAGCTCAAGGAGCGTATCCGCGATATGGCCGCCCGGCTGATCCGGGTCGCGGCCGAGCGGGCCTTGCAAAAGGGCGAGGTCCTGACCCCGCCCGAGGGCGGCATGTGGGAGGAGTTCTGCGCCCGCTTTCCCTATCAGGAGACCGAGGATCAGCTCACGGCCATTGCCGATGTGCTGGAGGATCTGGGCTCGGGCCGGCCGATGGACCGGCTGGTTTGCGGCGATGTGGGCTTTGGCAAGACCGAGGTGGCGCTGCGCGCGGCCTTTGTGGCGGCGCTCTCCGGGCTGCAGGTCGCGGTGGTCTGCCCCACCACCCTGCTCGCCCGTCAGCACACCAAAAGCTTTGCCGAGCGGTTTCGTGGCCTTCCGGTGCGGGTGCGCCAGCTTTCGCGCTTTGTGCCGACCAAGGAGGCCAATGAGACCCGCGCGGCCCTCGCCGATGGCTCGGTCGAGATTGTGGTGGGCACCCATGCGGTGCTGGCCAAATCGATCCGCTTTGCCCAGCTTGGCCTTTTGATCATCGATGAGGAGCAGCATTTCGGCGTCCAGCATAAGGAGCGGCTGAAGCAGCTGCGCGCCGACATTCATGTGCTGACCATGACGGCAACGCCGATCCCGCGCACCCTGCAGATGGCGCTTTCGGGCGTGCGCGAGCTTTCCATCATCGCCACCCCGCCGGTCGACCGGCTGGCGGTGCGGACCTATGTGGCGCCGTTCGACCCGGTGACGATCCGCGAGGCGCTCTTGCGTGAGCGGTATCGCGGCGGGCAGGCCTTCTTTGTGGTGCCGCGCATTGCCGACATCCCCGAGGCCGAGGCGTTTCTGGCCGAGCAGGTGCCCGAGGTGAGCGTGGTCGTCGGGCATGGCCAGATGGCGCCCGGTGAGCTCGATGAGCGGATGAACGCCTTTTATGACGGCAAGTTCGACGTGTTGCTCTCCACCACCATCGTGGAATCGGGCCTCGACATCCCCACCGCCAACACGCTGATCGTCCTGCGCGCCGATATGTTCGGGCTTGCCCAGCTTTACCAGATCCGCGGGCGGGTGGGCCGCTCCAAGCTGCGCGCCTATGCCTATTTCACCACCGAACCGATGAAGCCGCTCACCGCCACGGCCGAGAAACGGCTGCGGGTGCTGGGCGGGCTCGACAGCCTGGGCGCGGGCTTCAACCTCGCCAGCCAGGATCTCGACATTCGCGGCTCGGGCAATCTTCTGGGCGAGGAGCAGTCGGGCCATGTCCGCGAGGTGGGTTATGAGCTTTATCAGGACATGCTGGAGGAGGAGATCGGGCGGCTGAAAACCGGCGATGGCGCGGCGCTGCCCGAGGCCGAGGGCACCTGGTCGCCGCAGATCAATCTGGGTGTGCCGGTGCTGATCCCAGAGGGCTATGTGACCGATCTCGATGTGCGGCTGGGCCTCTACCGGCGCCTGTCGACCTTGTCCAAAAAGATCGAGCTGGAGGGGTTTGCCGCCGAACTCATCGACCGGTTCGGCCCGGTGCCGGAGGAGGTCGAGATGTTGATGCGGGTGGTGCGCATCAAATCAGCCTGCCGCAAGGCGGGGATCGCACGGCTCGATGCCGGGCCCAAGGGCGCCACGGTGCAGTTTCGCAATGACAGCTTTGCCAATCCGGCGGGGCTTGTAGAGTTTCTGTCCGAGCGGGGCGGTGTGGCCAAGATCCGCGACAACCGCCTGGTGCTGCAAAGCGCGCTGGGCAGTGCTGCTGCGCGGGTCAAAGCCGCCTGGGGCATTGCGCGGGATCTGGCACGAAAGGCGGCGGCATAGCCAGCCGAGACAACCTGCGGGACAGCCGGCTGAAACAGCGCTGATCCTGGAGAGGCACGGACGGGCGGGCCCATGCCCGCATCAGGCCAAGCTGACCGGCCCAGGGAAAGACCGCGGCAAGCCAAGCCAGCCGCGGGTCAGACGTGGATTAGAAGAGAACCAGCACCGCGAAGAAGAGCACCACCAGCGACATCTCGTAGCTCATCAGACGCCGATGCGTCTTGCGCAGCTCCAGCGCCATGATCGACCGGGGCTCGCCCTCATCCGCGGCAACGACGCGCAACTCCGCATCCTTGATCTGCAGCCGGACCGGGAGGGTGAGGATCACGTAGAGGCCGACCGCGAGCAGCAGGAAGCCCACCGTGCCTTCCTTGTCGGTCTTGGCGAGGCCGAAAAGGCCCATCACCGCCAGACCGATGCCGGCGACCATGATCAGGAAATAGCTCGCCGGATAGCTGGTCTTGCGGTCGAGCCGTTTGCGCGCCTCTTCCGCGCTGAGCGGCACTTTGGCCTTGGTCAGCGGGCAGCGCAT
>JBCBKN010000142.1:0-9938 GCA_038521775.1 Pseudomonadota bacterium
AGGAGGCGCACTCGCTTGCCTCTGTTGCAGGGCGTTGCTATAGCGCACTCATCGGGGCGACGTGGCGGAGTGGCTACGCACCGGATTGCAAATCCGTGAACGCCGGTTCGATTCCGGCCGTCGCCTCCAGCCGTCGCCTTCAGCCGTCGCCTCCAGCCGTCGCCTCCAGCCGTCGCCTCCAGGGTGGGCGCCCGACCGCTCAGCTGCTCAGGCGCGGCGCCAGGTGAGCGCTGCGGCCGCGGCCAGCACGCAAAGGGCGGCGGCCAGATAAGCCACACGATACCCCGCCGCCAGCGCCAGCGCCGCAAAGGCAGGCGGCGTTGCGGAATAGCCGATGAAGGTAAAAAAGGTGGCAGCCGAGGTGGCGGCGGCCACATCGCCATCGCCGGCCGCGCGGGCTACTTCGGCCAGGAAGAGCCCGTTCCAGGTGGCCACCGAGGCCCCGATTGCCGCAGCGCCCGCAAAGAGCATGAATGTCGGCATATCCGCGCGCGTATGCGCCAGCGCGACCACGCCAATGGCCGAGGCCACGCCCAGCAGAACCAGCACCCGCCGCACCGCGCCGAGGCGGTCAGCGACAAGACCGATGCCGATCCGGCCCAGAAAGCTCGCCACCTGCATGGTGGCAAAAAGCGAGCCCGCGAGGGCCAGGCTGAAGCCCAGCCCGTCGGTCAGATAGGTGGTCAGAAACACAAAGCTGCTGGCCTGGGCGGCCGCGAAACCCAGACTGGCAAGGGCCAGCAGCGGCAGGCCGGGCATCGACCGCAGGGTCGCAAAGGGCTGGATCAGATTGCGCGGGGCAAGGATTGCGGCCAGCCGCGGCCAGCCATTGCGCCCGACCTCGCGAAAGGCGCCGGCCCAAAAGGCCAGAAAGAGACCGCCGGCCAGCGCCGGCAGCAGGATGGCGATGAGCCCCGCCTGCCAGGCCACCGAGGCGGCGAGCCCGGCCCCGGCAATGCCGGCAATTGCGCCGCCCGCGGGCACCCCGGCCATGCGCAGCGAAAAGGCCGTGCCCCAAAGACGCTTGGGGATATGGCGGGCCAAAAGCTGGCTGCCGGCGGGGGCGGTGATGCCATAGGCAAAGCCGGCCAGCGGGGCCGCGAGAAAGATCACCAAAGGCTGCGCGGTGACAAACAGCGCCGCGGCCCCCGCGCCCAAAAGACAGGCCAGGATCAGGGCGCGGACCGCCCCCATCACCGGGATCACCGCGCCGGAGGCTGCAAAGAGCCAGACCGAACCCAGCCCGGCCAGCCCGCCGATCAGCCCCACCGCCTCGGGCGGCAGACCGGCTGCATTTGTGATCGCCGGGGCCAGCACGCCCATGCCATGCTGAATGGTGGCAAGGGCCATTTGCGGCACGAAGACGATGGCAAAAGGCAGGGTCAGACTGCGCATGGCATGGCCGTCTTGTGGGGCTGCCGCGGCGTGATACTCTGGCCAAGCAGGTGTGAGAGGGGCTCGCGATGACCAAATCCAGCGGACATGCCATACCCGACCAGCCCGAAAGCTGGCGCTGGCCCGAAGAGCGCTGGCGCGCCATCGTGCAGAAAATCCGGGCGGGCCGGTCGCTCAAACCCGAAAGCTGGCCGGGCGGGGCAAAGGTGGCCGTGGCGCTTTCCTTTGACAGCGATCATGAGACCCAGACCCTGCGCTGGGGGCATCACTCGCCCGGAAAGCTGAGCCAGGGCGAGTATGGCGCGCGGGCGGCAATGCCGCGGATCCTGGAGATCCTGGCCCGCCATGGCGTTCCGGCGACCTTCTTTGTGCCGGCGGTGGTGGCGATGCTGCATCCCGAGGAGCAGCGCCGGGTGGTGGGCGAGGGCCATGAGATCGGCATTCATTCCTGGATCCATGAGCTCAACAGCGCGCTTGAGCCTGAAGATGAGCGCGAGCTGCAGATGCGCGCGGCCGACAAGCTGACCGAGATCTGCGGGGTGCGCCCGGTGGGCATTCGCACCCCGTCCTGGGATTTTTCGCCCCACACATTGGCGATCACCCGGGAGATGGGGCTGCTTTATGACAGCTCGCTGATGGCCGATGACGAGCCCTATGAGATTTTGGAGGATGGCGCGCCGACCGGGGTGGTGGAACTGCCGGTCGAATGGATCAGGGATGATGCGCCCTATTGGGGGATGGACCGCTTCACCGGCGTGCGGCCGCACACCCCGCCATCGGGCGTGCTGGAGGTGTTTTGCCGGGAATTCGACGGGGCGCTGGCCGAAGGCGGGCTGTTCCTGCTGACCATGCACCCGCATTTCATCGGGCACCGGTCGCGGATCTGGGTGCTGGAGGCGCTGATCGCGCATATCCGCCAGCATCAGGGCGTGTGGTTTGCTACCCATGCCGATGTGGCCCGGCATTGCAAGGCGGCGGCCGGGCTCTAGCCGCTTTTGGCCCTGGGTGGCGCGGCTGCGGATGGGGGCGCAAACCTGCCGGGTCGCCCGCCCACCCTCCCCGCCCCGGCAGGTTTGCGCCGGCGCCGGTGGCCAATTGCGCGCCCGGCGGGGCGCCGGCCCAGGTGGCACCCTGATCGGCGCCACCGGACACGCCTCAGAACCTGCCCGGCGGGCCAGGGGCGGCATCAGCCTTCGTCAGAAAAGAGGCAGGCGTCGCAATGGCCCGGGCTGCGCTCGGCCAGTGGCGGGATATCGGCCGCACAGGCATCGCGGGCCATGGGGCAGCGGGTGCGAAACCGGCAGCCCGAGGGCAGGTTGCCCGGATCGGGCGGTTCGCCCTCCAGCCAGAAGCTTTCGGTGACCCGGCGCCCGCCGATCTGCGGGATCGCGGCGAGGAGCGAGCGGGTGTAGGGATGGCGCGGCTGCGCGAAGACATCCTCGGTGCGGCCGATCTCGACGATCTTGCCCAGATACATCACCGCGACCCGGTCGCAGATCATCTGCACCACCGACAGATCATGGCTGATGAAGAGATAGGTCAGGTCGAACTGTTTTTGCAGATCGAGAAAGAGCCGCAGGATCGTCGCCTGAACCGAGACATCGAGGCCCGAGGTCGGCTCGTCGAGCACCACCAGGCTGGGATGCAGGGTGAGGATGCGCGCAAGCCCCACCCGGCGCTGCTGCCCGCCCGAGATCTCATGCGGGAAGAGATCGAGATGCGCCTCGGGCAGGTTCACCGCCGCCAGGATGTCGCGCACGCGGGCTTCGCGGTCGGTCCGCGACAGATCGGTGTGGATGACCAGCGGCTCCTGCAGCGCCCGGCCGATCTTCCAGCGCGGGTCGAGCGAGGAGCCCGGATCCTGATAGGTGTATTGCAGCCGCCGGCGCAGGCGGCGCGCCTCGGCCGGCCCGACAGCGCCGATCTCGGCGCCCTCGAACCGGATCGACCCGGCACTGGGCCGGTGAATGCCCATGATGGTCTTGCCCAGCGTCGATTTTCCGCAGCCCGATTCCCCGACAATGCCGAGGATCTCGCCCTTTCTCACCTCGACCGACACCTCGTCGAGCGCGCGCAGCCAGCCCACCCGCTGTTTCCAGGCATTGCGGATCGGGAAATGCTTGGAGAGCCCGGCCAGGGCCAGGATCGGCTCGGCCAGATCGGTGGGCGCGGCCATATGGGTCATGCCGTCGCGGCCTTGGAGGCGCTGCGCGCCACCGGGTTGAAACAGCGCAGCATATGCCCGGCTTCGGGCCAGGCGATGTCGGGCCGGGCCGCGCGGCAAGTATCGGTGGCCGCAGCACAGCGGGGGTGAAACCGGCAGCCAGGGGGCGGCGCGACCAGCCCGGGGATCTGGCCGGGAATGCCCGAAAGCCCGCCGCCGGCGCGCGGCAGGCTGGCCAGAAGCGCATTGGTGTAGGGATGGCGCGGATCGGCAAAGAAGGCCTCGGCCGGGGCGCTTTCCACCTCCTGGCCCGCATACATCACCGTGACCCGGTCGCAGATCTCCCAGGCCGCGCCCAGATCATGGGTGGTGAAGAGAACCGAGACCCCCCGTTCCAGCGCCAGCTTGCGCAACAGCCGCAGGATCTGGGCCTGGATGGTGACGTCGAGCGCGGTTGTCGGCTCATCGGCGATGATGAGCTGCGGGTCGGGCAACAGCGCCATGGCGATCATCAGGCGCTGACGCTGGCCGCCCGAGACCTCATGGGGAAACTTGCGCAAGATCCCCTCGGGATCGGGCAGCTGGACAATGCGCAACAGCTCCAGGATCCGCGCCCGGTCGGCCCGCTTGCGCGCGCCCCCATACCAGCGCGCGCCGCCATGGGCCGGGGCATCGGGCGATTTCCACTTCATCAGCTCCATCATCTGCGCGCCGATGGAAAAGACCGGGTTGAAGGAGGAGAACGGGTCCTGCGGCACGAAGGTGATCGCCCGGCCGCGGATCTGCGCGGCAAGATCGGCCTCGGGCACGCCCAAAAGCTCGCGCCCGGCAAAGCGGATCGATCCGGCCGAGATGCGGGCGGCGTTCTTGGGCAGAATGCCCAGGATCGCGCGGGCCAGCGTGGTCTTGCCGCAACCCGATTCGCCGACCAGCCCCATGATCTCGCCCGGCGCGATGGTCAGGCTGACCCGGTCGAGCACCCGGGCAAGCCCCGCCTCGGTGGCAAAGCCCGCCTCCAGCCCGTCAACGGAGAGCAGCGGCTCAGTCATCCCGGCTCCGCCGCATCTTGGGGTCAAGCACATCGCGCAGCCCGTCGCCCAGCAGGTTGAACCCCATCACCACCAGAAAGATCGCGATGCCGGGCGCGGTGGCGTACCACCAGGCCTCGGGCAGGAACTCGCGGCTTTCGGCAATGGTGCGGCCCCATTCGGGGCTGGGCGCGGGCGGGCCAAGGCCCAGGAACCCCAGCGCCGCGGCGGTCAGGATCGTGCCGCCCATGCCGATGGTGGTGCGCACGATGATCGAGGAAGAGATGTTGGGCAGCACATGCAGGAGCATCACCCGCCAGGGCGAGGCGCCCAGCGCGATCGAGGCCTCGACATAGGTTTCATTGAGCGCCGAGCGCGTCTCGGCATAGACCAGCCGGGCCCAGAACGGCCAATAGGTGGCCGACAGGGCCAGGATCACATTCTCGATGCTGGGGCCCAGCGTCTGGGCAATCGCGATGGCCAACACGATCTGCGGCACGGCCAGAAAAATGTCCGAGACCCGCATCAGCGCATCCGACACCCAATTGCGGTAATAGCCCGCGATCAGCCCGATGGGCACGCCGATCAGCACGCTGACGCCGATGGCAATCACCGCAATGGCAATGGTGATCCGCGCGCCATAGAGCAGGCGGGAATAGACGTCCGAGCCCATGCGGTCGGTGCCAAAGAAATTCTCCCAGCCCGGGCCCTGCAGGCGGATCTCGGGGTGAAATTCGGTGACGTCATCGGGATGGGTGGCCAGCAGGGGGGCCGCAATCGCCACCACGATCAGCCCCAGAATGATCAGCGCGCCCAGCGCCGCGGTGCGGTCGCGCGCAAGCTTGCCGATGGCAAAGCGCAGCCCCTCCATCGCTCAGGCCGTGCTGCGCGGGTCGATCATCCCATGGACGATGTCGACCAGAAGGTTGACCAGGATGAAGATCACCCCGGTGATGAGCGTAAAGCCCATGATGGCGTTGTAATCCGAATTGAGGATCGACTGCACCGCGTAAAGCCCCAGGCCGGGCCAGTCGAACACCGCCTCGACCACCACGGCCCCGGCGATCAGAATGCCGAAGATCAGCCCGATCTGGGTGACCGTGCCGATCAGCGCGTTGCGCAGCACATATTTCCAGATGATGATGCGGCGCGGAATGCCCATCGCCTGCTCGTAAAGCACATAGTTGGAGTTGATCGCATCAAGCACCCCGGCGCGGGTGAAGCGCACGATCGTCGCCATGGCCGGAAAGGCAAGCGTCGCCACCGGCAGGATCATGTGGGAAGCCGCACTCCAAAAGCTTGTCCAGTCGCTGGTCAGCGCACTGTCGATCAGGAAAAACCCGGTGATCGTGTCGGGCCCCCAGCCATCGATGCGCCCCTGCAGGGGGGTGAGCCCCAGCTCCATCGCAAAGAGGAGCTGAAAGAGGATCGCGAGCCAGAAGCTGGCAAAGGCCAGGCCCGACACGGTGAGGATGCGCAGCACATGATCGACCGGCGTGTTGCGATAGACCGCCGAGATCACCCCCAGCGGAATGCCCAGGATGGCCGACACCAGCACCGCAACGATGGTCAGCTCCATCGTGGCCGGCAGGCGCGACAGAAGATCGTCGACAATCGGCCGCTGGGTGTAGAGCGAGACGCCGAAATCGCCCTGCATCACCCCGATGAAATAGTTCCAAAGCTGGACATGCACCGGCTGGTCGAACCCATAGCGGGCGCGCAGCTCGGCAATCTGCTCGGGCGTTGCATTCTCGCCGGCAAAAAACGCCACAGGGTCGGCGGGAATGATGTGGCTGATGGTGAAGGTGATCACCATCAGCCCCAGCACCGTGGGCAGGAACCAGATCAGCCGGTTCGCAATAAGGACCAGAACGCGCATGGCGGGTGGCGGTGCAGGGGGCGGCCCCGCAGGCGCATGCGCCCGGGGGCCGACCCCGTCTGGATCAGTTGATCGAGACCCAGCGCATCTCCTGCCCGTTGCCGATGGGGCAGAAGCGCACGCCGCTCACATCCTTGTTGAACGGGCCGAACCATTTGGTGTTGTAGACAAACACGCCCGCGGCCGCGTCCATCACCAGGGTTGCGGCCTGCTCATACATCTCGGTGCGCTTTTCCTGGCTGGTTTCGGTGCGCGCGGCCATCAGCAGCGCATCGACCTCCGGATCGCAATACCAGGAATTGTTGCGCGCGCCGACCTGGTCGCAGGCATACATCTCGCCCACCCAGTTGTTGGGATCGGCGTAATAGGTCGAGCGCCACAGGAACAGAAGGTCATACATCTGCTGCTCGTCGCGCATCTTGGCCGAGGCCACGGCCCAGGGCTCGGCCACGATCTTGGTCTTCACCCCGATCTTGTTCAGCCCGTTCTGCAGCAGGGCCGCCGCCTGCTCGGTCTGTCCGTAGCCGGCCAGCGCACCGAGGGTGATCTCCGGGATCTCGCCCTCGACCTTGGCGAGATACTCCTTCGCCTTCTCCAGATCGTAGGTGTAGCCCTCCACGCCCGCGGGCGCGCCCCAGATGTTGTTCGGCAGCGGCACCGGGTTGCGCGCCACCGAGCCCGAGAGGATGTCCTCGATGAAGGCGTTGTAGTCGAAGGCGTAGGAGATCGCCTTGCGCAGGTTCACATCGTCGAACGGCTCGCGCCCGTTATGGATGATCGAGTAGAAGATCCGCATGGACTCCTGCTCGTCCACCGCCACCTCGTCGCTCTCGCGCAGCCGCTTCACCTGATCCTGCGGCAGGTAGCCGTCGGTGCCGTGGAAGTCGCCATTCAGCAGGCCGAGCACGCGCGAGTTGATCTCCACGACCGTGCGGAACTCGATCTCGTCGAAATACTTCTCGCCCCAGCCCATGAAGTGGTCCTCGAACCGCTTCGCCTGGAAGCCGATGGCCGGGTCGTAGCGGGTCAGCTCGAAGGAGCCCGAGCCCGCGCCGTTCTGCGAGAGCCATGCGCCGCCCCAGTCGCCGTCCACCTCGTTGGCGCGCACCAGCTCCTCGTTCACCACATGGATCTCCGGCACGGTAGCCAGGAAGATCGCGGAGGGCTTGGTGAGCGTGAACACCACCGTCCGCGCATCCGGCGCCTTGGTGGAGCCCGGCTCGATCACATCGGCGAAGAGCGAGAACGCCCCCTTCTTCAGCGCCAGGATCCGCTCGATGGAGTAGACGACATCCGAGGCCTCGATGGCCGAGCCGTCATGGAAGGTCGCGCCCTCGCGCAGCACGAAGGTGTAGGTCAGTCCGTCATCGGAGATCGTGTAGCTCTCCGCCAGCCAGGGCTCCAGCACCGGCGGATTGTCGAGCCACCGCATCAGCCCGTCATAGAGATTGAGGCGCGAGGCCACCCGGCCCACATCGAAAATCGCGTGCGGATCAAGCGTGTCATAGGCAGAGGAGTTCGCGAACACGAACTTGTCCTTCGCCTCCGCCATGCCCGTCGCACCGCCGAAAGAGAGCGCCACGGCAAGCGCCGCGCCGCCGAGCAGGCGCGCACCCGCACGCCCCAGACCGGTCATCGTCGTCATGTTTGCATCTCTCCTGTCGCTTGGCCGCATCCCTTTGCGGGACCGCCGATTATTAAGAGGCCACCGGCCTCCGGTCGAAAGCGTCACATATTCCACTGAAATCCGTCCACCGTGATGGCCTGGCCCGTGATAAAACACGGATCCGAAAGCGCGAGGAAGGCGACGATCTCCGCCACATCCCGCGGCGCGCCCACCCGGTTGAGCGCGATGCCCTTGATCAGCTCCGGCTCGCGCTCGGCGATCACCCGGTTCTTGGTGATCTCCGTCTTGATCAGACCCGGGCAAATCGCGTTCACCAGCACCGCAGGCCCTAGCTCCTTCGCCAGCGATCGGGTCATGCCCAGGATCCCCGCCTTCGCCGCGGCATAGGCGAATCTCGACACCGCCGCCGTCACGCCGCCGGAATGGGCGTTGAGCGAGGACATGGACACGATCCGCCCCCGCCCCGCCTCCAGCATCGCGGGTGCTGTCGCCTGTACCCAGTTGAAACAGCTCTTCAAATTGACATCGATCGTGGCGTCCCACTCGGCCTCCTCGATCTCGAGGATGCCCTTGGGCATGGCCCGCCCGGCATTGTTCACCAGGATGTCGATCCGGCCCCATTCGGCCAGCACCGCGCCGGCCACCTCGCGGGCGCGGGCATGCAGGGCGACATCCGCCTCGAAGCTCAGGCATTCGACACCCAGCGCCTCGATCTCGCCCCTGGTGCGCGCCATCTCGGGCGCGAGCACATCCACGAGCACCACCGCGCAGCCCCGCTCGGCGAGCGTGAGCGCGCAGCCGCGGCCGATCCCGCGTGCGCCCCCCGTTACGATCGCTACCTGTCGCTCGAGCGCCAATCCGCCAGCCTTCCGCCGATCCGGTAAGGTTAAACATTGACGGAGGCCTCACGCTGAGGTCAATCAGGATTCACCAATCGAGATGTGCATTCACATATATGAACACCGCCGTTAAGTCCGCCGTCCGTACGCTCCGCATCCTGGAGCTGTTCAGCGCAGCAAGCGGCCCGCTCGCGCTGGCGGAAGTGGCGCGCCGTCTCGACCTGCCGAAAAGCTCCGCGCATGTGCTGATCGCAACCCTTGTGGCGGAGGGCTATCTCGAGCCCGCGGGGCGCGGTGCCTACATCCTCGCCGAAGGCCTCGGCGGGCCCGGCGGCTGGGTCGGCGGCGCCGCGGGCGCCATCGTGCGCGCCGCGATGCCGGAAATCCACCGCCTTGTGGACCGTTTCCAGGAGACGGTGGTCCTCGGCATGCCCACCGCCTCCGGCAACATCCGCATCGCCACCTACAAGCTCAGCCCGCTCGCCGTGCGCTTCGATGTGAGCCGTGATCCGGAACTCCCGGCCTGGTGCACCGCCATGGGCCACGCGATCCTGTCGCATCTGCCCGAGGCCGAGGTGCGCGGCTATCTCGCGCGCACCGAGCGCGTGGCCCTCACCGCGCGCACCGCCACGGACGAGCACGAGATCCTCGCCCGGCTCACTCGCGCGCGCCTGCGCGGCCACGCCACCAATATCGACGAGCGCTTCGACGGCGCGAGCGGGGCGGCCGTCGCCATCCTCGACCGCGACGGCGCGCCCCGCGCGGCCATCAACCTCGTCACCCTCACCCCGCGTTTCCGCAAGCGCCAGCGCGAGATCGTGGAGGGATTGCAGGCCGCCGCCCGTATCATCGAGACTACCGTCTTCGCCAGCGCGGGCCAGGCCGTCCCGCGCATCGAGGGAGCCAGCTCATGAGCCACCGCGTGGCCGTCGATATCGGCGGGACCTTCACGGATTTCTGCGTGTTCGACGAGACCAGCCGCGCGCTCTCCACGCTCAAGATCCTG
>JBCBKN010000143.1:0-9933 GCA_038521775.1 Pseudomonadota bacterium
CACTTCGCTTCGGCTATGGGTTTCGTCCCGACCAGGCCGCGCCCGACAGCGCCGATGCCCTGCTCGACGGTCTTGGCGCGGCCGCGCCGGCAGGGTTGCCCGACATTCCCGATCTGGAGGAGATCTTTGCGCTCTTTCAGGATGTGCGGGCGGCCAATCGGGCGATGCTTGACGGGGCGCGCAATGCCGAGGATCTGCGCAAACGCTCGCGCCGTGCCTTGCGGTCGGCGCGCGAGCCGCTGCTGGCCCGCCGGCTGCTCTCGCCCCTGCTCTCGGCCGACGGGTTTGGCGAGCGGCTGGTGAGCTTCTGGACCGATCACTTCACGGTCGAGGCACGGGGCGCGCCGCTGATGTCGGTCGCACCGCATCTGGTTGAAACCGCGATCCGCCCCAATATCGCGGGCCGGTTTTCGGATCTGCTGATCGCCGCCGAAACCCATCCGGGGATGCTGATTTACCTCAACCAGAACGTCTCGGTGGGGCCCAACAGCCCGGCGGCGCGGCGCGCGGGGCGGGGGCTCAACGAAAACCTCGCCCGTGAGATCCTGGAGCTGCACACGCTGGGCGTCGGCGCGGCCTATACCCAGACCGATGTGCGCGAGCTGGCCGAGCTTCTGACCGGTCTGACCAGCGACAACAAGATCGGCACGCGCTTTGTGCCCAGCCGCGCCGAACCGGGCAGCGAGACGGTGCTGGGCGAGGTCTATGGCGGCGATCCGGCGCAATTCGACGACATCGCACAGGTGCTCGACGATCTGGCGGTGCATCCCGACACGGCCCGCCATCTGGCCCGCAAGCTGGTGGTGCATTTCGTCTCTGACACGCCCGACGCCAAGCTTGTCGCGCATGTTGCGGCTGTGTGGCGCCGGTCGCGCGGCGATCTGAGAGCGGTCTACAGCGCGCTTTTGGAGCATCCCGCGTCCTGGGGCCTGCCCTTTGCCAAGGCCCGCCAGCCCTTTGATTTTACGATCGCGATGATGCGCGCCTTCGGCCTGGGCGGGCGCGCGGGCCGCGTCGACCCGCGGCTGATCCGCCGCGCGGGCTATCACATGACCCGCATGGGCCAGAAGCTGATGGATCCGGCCGGTCCCAATGGCTGGCCCGAGGAGCAGGAAGCCTGGATCACCCCGCAGGGGCTTGCCGGGCGCATGGAGGCGGCGCGCGAATTCTCGCGCCTGCATCAGGACCGGGTCGATCCGCGCGATTTCGTCGAGACCGCGCTGCGCGATGCCGCCTCCGACACGCTGCGTTTTGCCGTGTCGGCCGCCGAGCAGCGATGGGAAGGGCTGTTGCTCACCCTCCTGTCGCCCGAGTTCAACCGCCGCTGAGGTGCCGCCCATGTCCGACCTTTCCCGCCGCCGCTTTCTGGGCACCGGGCTCGCCATTGGCTGCTCGGCCGCGGCCAGCCCGCTCGTCACCCCGGTCGCCCTGGCCCGAACGCCGGGCGAAAACCGTCTCGTCGTCATTGTCCTGCGCGGCGCGATGGATGGCATCGATCTGGTGCGCCCAGTGGGCGAGCGCGGGTTTGCGGGCCTTCGACCCGGGCTCTTCGATCCGCGGCGCCCCGGGCAGGATCTGGACGGGTTCTTTGCGCTGCACCCCAAGATGTCGGCGCTGGCCCCGCTCTGGTCGGCGGGCGAGCTTGCCTTCGTGCAGGCCGTCTCAACACCCTACCGCGGAAAGCGCAGCCATTTCGACGGGCAGGATTTTCTGGAAAACGGCGGCTATGCGCCGAATGGCGGGCTGATGCCGGGCCGCGACGGCTGGCTGAACCGCGCCATCGGGCTGATCCCCGGCGCCGACATCCGAACCGCATTCTCGGTGGGCCAGGAAAGCATGCTGCTGATGGAGGGCGACCGGCCGGTCTCCTCCTGGACGCCCGAGGCGCAGGTGGGGCTTTCGGCCCAGGCCCGGCTGCTTTTGGAGCGGCTCTACCAGAACGACCCCGCCTTTGCCGACGCCGCGCGCATGGCGTTCGACATTGCCGACAGCACCGATCAGGACACCGAGCGCCGCGGTGCCGCGGCCCTGGCGGCCTTTGCGGCCGAGCGGTTGCGCGCCGAGACCCGGATCGCGGCCTTTTCGATCGGCGGGTGGGACACGCATCGCGGGCAGGCCAATGTGATCGGCCGGGCCCTGGATGAACTCACCGCCGCGATCGTCACGCTCAAGGACGGGCTTGGCCCGGACTGGTCGCGCACCACCGTGGCCGCGGTGACCGAATTTGGCCGCACGGTGCGCGAAAACGGCTCACGCGGGACCGATCACGGCACCGGCGGTGCGATGCTGCTGGCCGGCGGCACGCTTGCCGCCGCCCGGGTTCACGGCCGCTGGCCCGGTCTGGGCGAGGGCGATCTTTTGGAAAACCGCGACCTGCGGCCCACCGATGACATGCGCCGCCCGCTGGGATGGCTTTTGGCCGGTCTCTTTGGCCTGTCGCCCAGCGCGGTCGAGCGCACGGTCTTTCCGCAACTCGATCTCGGCACCGACCCGAGGATTATCGCCTGACCGGCAACGGACTGTCCGTTTTTCGTGAGTTGTTTCTGTGATCCGGACCCCGCACCTTGCGCTGCGATGCAACAAGGAGGCGGCTATGGCGAACACTCTGCTTATCCAATCAAGCGCACGGACAGACGGGTCGGTGACGCGCCGGCTTGCCGATATGCTGGCCGAGCGGCTGGGCGGCGCGCGTGTCACGCGCGATCTCGGCGAGGGCGTGCCCTTTCTCACCCCGACCTGGGTCGGATCGGCCTTCATGCCCCCCGATGCGCGGGATGACGGCCAGACGGCGGCCCTGTCCGCCTCGGACGGGCTGATCGCCGAGCTTCAGGCCGCCGACACCATCGTCATCGGGGCGCCGATCTACAATTTCGGTGTGCCGGCGGTGCTGAAGGCCTGGATGGACCAGGTCGCCCGGGCCGGGGTCACCTTTCGCTACACCGAAACCGGGCCCGAGGGTTTGCTGAAGGGCAAGCGCGTCTTCATCGTCACCGCCTCGGGCGGGGTGCCCGTGGGCAGCCCTGCGGATTTCGCCACCACGCATCTGCGCTTTTTCCTGGGCTTTCTGGGCATCACCGATGTGACGACGATTGCGGCCGACGGGCTCAACCGCAATCCCGAGGCCGCCGCCAAGGCCGAGGCGGAGATCGAAGCCCTGGCTGCCTGAGCGGCCGCCGCCTCCGGCTTGACAGCTGCAAACCCGGCGCCCAGATGGAGCAGGCGCCGGGCTCGCCGGCCCTGGTGTCGGCCCGTGCGGCCAATGTGGAGGCAATATGCCGGAACCGCGGCCCGAGGTGCTCGACTTTCTCGCAACCCGCCGCTCGCGGCCGGCCAAGACCCTGGTTCCGCCCGGGCCCTCCGAGGCCGCGCTGTCCGAGCTTCTGGCCCTGGCCGCGCGCAGCCCCGATCACGGCATGCTGGTGCCCTGGCGGTTTCTGGTCATCTGCGACGCGGCGTTGACGCGGTTGGCCGGGGCGGCGCAGGCGCGGGCGACAGCACTTGGAAAAGACGCCGCGGATGCGGAGAAGGCCTTCAACGTCTTTGCCAATGCCCCACTGATCGTGGCGGTGATCGCATCGCCCAAACCTTCCGACAAGATCCCGGATGTCGAACAGACGCTGAGCGCGGGCGCGGTCTGCCTGTCGCTCTTGAATGCCGCGCTTGCCGCTGGCTGGGGGGCGAACTGGCTGACCGGCTGGATGGCCTATGACCGGCCCTTTCTCGACGCGCTGGGGCTGGAGCCTGCCGAATACGTCGCGGGCTATCTGCATATCGGGACCGAGAGCGTGGCCCCGGCCGAACGAGCGCGCCCCGAGATCTCGGCCATCACGGCCTGGCTGGACGCATGATCCTCGAAGATTTCACCCGGGCGGTCAGCCAATCCTTCGACAGCCGCTTTTTGCTGGTGCTGCTAAAGGCGCTGGCGCTCACGATCGGGCTGCTGATTGCGTTCTGGTTCGGGATGGGCTGGCTGTTGTCGGGCCTGTCGGACTGGTCCTTCACCCTGCCCCTTATCGGCGAGGTCGGGGTGGGGTTTCTGGCGGTCCGTCTGGCCTGGCTGGCCGTTGCCCTGGCCTCGGCGCTCTTGATGTTTCCGGTGGCCGCGATCTTCATCGGGTTTTTCCTCGATGAGGTGGTCAGCGCGGTCGAGGCCCGGTTCTACCCGCATCTGCCGCAGATCCGCCCGCAACCCTTTGCCGAGACATTGGCCGATGCGGTGCAGTTCTTTCTGCTGATGCTGGCGGTCAATCTTGTCGCGCTGGTCTTTTACCTCATCAGCGGCCCGCTGGCGCCCTTCGTGTTTTGGACGGTCAATGGCTATCTGCTGGCGCGCGAGTATTTCCAGATGGTCGCCGCACGTCGCTTGCCGCCGGCCGAGGCCCGGGCCCTGCGCAAGAAAAACGGCGGCGAGGTGTTTCTGGCCGGGCTCCTGATGGCCATTCCGCTGACCGTGCCGGTGCTCAACCTGATCATCCCGATCCTCGGCGTTGCGACCTTTGCGCATCTCTTTCACCGGCTGAGCGGAACCCTGCCGGTCCGGACCTAGGCGTCAGCCGCCGCAGCCCGGAAAGCCCAGCTGCGCCTGGCGATCCAGAAACGCGGTGATGTCGCCCATGGTCGGGGCCCAGCCCTCGATGATCGGCGAGACCGCGCCGATGATCTCGATATGGTTGACATCAGGGTAGATCCGCAGCGTCACGTCATTGCCCGCCTTGGCAAGCGCATCGGCCAGCAGCGCGCTGTCTTCGGCATGCACGATCACATCATCGGCGCCATGGATCAGCAGCGCCGGCGGGGCCGGCCGGTCGGCATAGGCCAAAGGCTGGGTTTCGGCCCGGATCGGCTCGGGAAAGATGCGTTTGTAGCGCTCTTCCTTGAGCGGCAGAAAATCATAGGGCCCGGCGATCCCGATGAACCCCGAAAGGGTTGCGCAGGCGGTCAGGTCATGCGCGGCGAGATAGCGCGGGTCGAGGGCGACGAGCGAGGCCAAATGCGCGCCCGCCGAATGCCCCATCAGGAAAAGCGGCGCATCCGGGCCCAGCCGGTCATGCAGGGCCGCGGTCGCCGCGGCCGCATCGGCCACGAAATCGGGAAAGACCACCTCGGGCGCCAGCCGGTATCCCGGGATCGCCACCCGATAGCCCAGCTGTGCAAAGCGCCGGCCCAGGAAGGGATAGAGCGCGGGCTCCCCCTCATACCATGAGCCGCCATGGACAAAGAGGATCGTCGCTTTGATCTCGCCCGTCGGCTCATAAAGGTCGTAGAACTGGCGCGGATGCGGGCCATAGGACAGGCCGGTCGTCTCGCGCAGGCCCGCGCCGTCGGAATAATAGTTCAGCACCGCAGGTCCGGAACAGGCGCTGAGGCCCAGACCCGCCAGTGCCGCGACGCCCGCTGCCAAAAACGCCGTCCGCCGCCAGATGCGTCGCATGCTGCTCACCCTGTCCGAACCGAGCCGGGTCGTGATGTCGGCCCATAGGCGGATGCCGGCCAAAAGAAAAGGGCCCCGGCCGTGCCGGAGCCCGAAACCGTCACGCCTGTCGGGCTCAGCTGCCCGTTGTCGGCGTCGTGGTCGGCAGCACGATTTCGGCCGTGGTGTCGTCGCTGGGCGTCATGGTGCCGAAGGGGCAGGCGGCCGCTGCGCCGGCAAAGCCCAGAACGGCGGCAAGGGTCAGAAGCAGTTTCATATATCTCTCCCATATCAGATCATCCGGTCAGCCTAGCACGGGCGACGCATATGCCCATCACATTCTGTTGAAAACGTCGAGATCGGCCACGGTCAGCACCTCCAGCATGATGATGGCGCAGAGCACCGCCCAAACCGCGGTCGCGATGATTGTGGTGAGGATGATCTTGCGCCGCATCACATCCGCTGTGGGGGCCGAGGGGGCGGTGCCGGGCGTTATCTCGCCGGTGTCGTTCTGGGTGGTCAGACGCAGCGGCAGCACGATGAACAGGCACATGAACCAGCACACCGCATAAACGACGATGACGGAAGTGATGCTCATGCCTGCTCCAGCTCGACCAGCGTGCCGGTGAAATCCTTGGGGTGCAGAAACAGAACCGGCTTGCCATGCGCGCCGATCTTGGGCGTGCCATCGCCCAGCACCCGGGCGCCCTGCGCGCGCAGCCGGTCGCGGGCGGCAAGGATGTCGTCGACCTCATAGCAGATATGGTGGATCCCGCCCGAGGGGTTCTTTTGCAGGAATGCAGCGATGGGCGAGCCGTCGCCAAGCGGGAAAAGAAGCTCGATCTTGGTGTTGGGCAGCTCGATGAAGACCACCGTGACGCCATGATCGGGCTCATCCTGCGGGGGCCGGACCGTCGCGCCAAGCGTGTCGCGGTATTGCGCGGCCGCGGCCTCCAGATCCGGCACGGCAATGGCCACATGGTTCAATCGTCCGATCATCCGTCACCTCCGTCGCGCATCGCCGTCGCGCATCGCCGTCCCGCACCCCCGTCCAGACCATTGAGATATAAGCGACGCCTGTGCAGGGCAACGGGCGCGCCCTGACCTGCGGCAAGCTGGGCCGGGCTTGGCTGCATGGCCCGGCCGGCGGAAATCCGCTTTTCTTTTGGCCGGTGACCGCCTATATCGCCGCGATGCGCAAGGCGCATGCCAAAAGTGACCGTGCTGGACGACATCCCGGCACCGGCCGCATTGCAACCCCTTTTCGAGATGAAGGAGGCGATGATGTCGATTACACCCGCCGAGAAAGAGGCGCTGATCAAGGACTATGCGACCGGCACGAATGACACGGGTTCGCCCGAGGTGCAGGTTGCGATCCTGACCAAGCGGATCGTGACCCTGACCGAGCATTTCAAGACGCACAAAAAGGACAATCATTCGCGCCGCGGGCTGCTGAAGATGGTCAGCCGTCGGCGCAAGCTCCTCGACTATGTGCGCGGAAAGGACGAAGCCCGCTACCGCGATCTGATCCAAAGGCTTGGGATCCGTCGCTAGACACACAGCCGGACGCGCCCTCTTGCGGGGCGCGTTTGCGTTTCGGGGGCGGCGCCCGGCCGTCCCGGCATATGGGCCGGGATTGGCATTGCCGCGGCAGGATGGCGTGGACCAACGCCAGGCTCCGCCCGGTCCGCGCATGGATGTGCACAAATGGGGAGCCCGCCCCAGACGGGGGCGCCGCGGGTCCGACCAGGGGGTCGGAGCCGATCAGAAGGAAACGCTATGTTCAATACAACCCGGAAATCAATCGAGTGGAATGGCGAGACGCTGACCCTCGAAACCGGCAAGATAGCGCGCCAGGCCGATGGCGCGGTCGTGGCCACAATGGGCGAGACATCGGTGCTTGCCACGGTGGTCTTCGAGAAGAAACCCAAGGTGGGTCTCGATTTCTTCCCGCTCACCGTCCACTATCAGGAGAAATACTATGCCGCCGGTAAAATCCCCGGCGGTTTTTTTAAGCGCGAAGCCAAGCCGACCGAAAAGGAAGTGCTGACCTCGCGTCTGATCGACCGGCCGATCCGGCCGCTTTTCGTTCCGGGCTTCAAGCATGAGACCCAGGTCATCGCGACCGTGCTGAGCCATGATCTCGACAATGACCCCGACATCGTGGGCATGATCGCCTGTTCGGCCGCGCTCACCCTGTCGGGCGTGCCCTTCCGCGGCCCCATCGGCGCGGCCCGGGTCGGGTTTGTCGATGGCGAATATGTGCTCAACCCGTCGGTCGACGATATGGCCAAGCTGGTCGACAACCCCGACCAGCGGCTCAACCTGGTGGTCGCCGGCACGCGCGACGCGGTGATGATGGTCGAATCCGAGGCCTATGAGCTGAGCGAGGCCGAGATGCTCGGCGCCGTGACCTTCGGCCATGACGCGATGAAGCCGGTGATCGATCTGATCATCGATCTGGCCGAGGAGGCCGCCAAGGACCCCTATGATTTCCAGCCCGAGGACCGCTCGGCCCTTTCCGCCAAGATCCTGCCGCTGGTCGAAGCGCCGCTGCGCGATGCCTTCACCACCGTCGACAAGGTCGAGCGGCAGAGCAAGATCGGCGCGGCCAAGGATGCGATGGTCGCGGGCCTGAGCGAAGAGGAGCTGAGCGGCAGCGCGGCCGGCGATTGTTTCAAGGCGATCGAGGCCGACATCATGCGCTCGGCCGTCATCGACACCGGCAGCCGCATCGACGGGCGCGACCTCACCACGGTGCGCCAGATCGAGAGCGAGGTCGGCCTGTTGCCCCGCACCCATGGCTCGGCGCTCTTCACCCGCGGTGAGACGCAGGGGCTGATCATCACCACCCTGGGCACCGGCGATGATGAGCAGATCATCGATGCGCTTGAGGGTGAGTGGCGCGAGCGCTTCATGCTGCACTACAACTTCCCGCCCTATTCGGTGGGCGAGGCGGGCCGCATGGGCCCTCCGGGCCGGCGCGAGGTCGGGCATGGCAAGCTGGCCTGGCGCGCGCTGCAGGCGGTGCTGCCGGCGGCGACCGATTTTCCCTATACCATCCGTCTGGTCTCGGAGATCACCGAGAGCAACGGCTCCTCCTCGATGGCCACGGTCTGCGGCTCGTCGCTTGCCATGATGGATGCCGGCGTGCCGCTGAAGGCTCCGGTTGCCGGCGTGGCCATGGGGCTGATCCTGCAGGAGGATGGCCGCTTTGCCGTGCTCACCGACATTCTGGGCGATGAGGACCATCTGGGCGACATGGATTTCAAGGTCGCCGGTACCGAAAAGGGCATCACCAGCCTGCAGATGGACATCAAGGTGGCCGGCATCACCCCGGCGATCATGGAACAGGCGCTCGACCAGGCCAAGGGCGGCCGCCTGCACATTCTGGAGGAGATGGCCAAGGCGCTGACCGAGGGGCGCACCGAGTTCTCGGCCCATGCCCCGCGCATCGAGACCATGACCGTGCCCACCGACAAGATCCGTGAAGTGATCGGGTCGGGCGGCAAGGTGATCCGCGAGATTGTCGAGACCTCGGGTGCCAAGGTCGACATCAATGATGACGGCGTGATCAAGATCGCCTCTCCCAATGCCGACGCGATCGAGAAGGCCCGCTCGATGATCCATGGCATCGTGGCCGAGCCCGAGGCGGGCCAGATCTACACCGGCAAGGTCGTCAAGCTGATGGATTTCGGCGCCTTCGTGAATTTCTTTGGCAAGCGCGACGGGCTCGTCCATGTCTCGGAAATCGCACCCCAGCGCATCAAGCACCCCTCGGATCTGCTGCGCGAGGGCCAGGAGGTGAAGGTCAAGCTGCTGGGCTTTGACGATCGCGGCAAGGTGCGCCTGTCGATGAAAAAGGTCGATCAGGAGACGGGCAAGGAGATCACGGCCGAAAGCGCCGAGGCCGCCCCCGAACCGGCGAAGTAATCTTTGCCAGACCGTGCGACACCGACGGCCCGCCTTGTGCGGGCCGTTTCGGTTTATGGGCCCGGCCGTCTTGGCACCGGGCCCAGTCGACTTGGCACACGGCCTGGTCGAACCGCATCGACGATCAGTCCGCGTCCAGTTTGCCGCGCGCCGCGTCGGTGATCAGATCGGGGCTGACATAGGTCTTCAACGCCTGACCGAATCCGCCCTGGCCGGTGAGAATGCCGCCCACAAGCAGCCGCTCGCCGCCCAGATGCAGCGCCCAGGCGTTTCGGCCGCCCAGATAATCGACACGCGTGATGGCCTCCCACGGGATCTCGCGGGCAGGCCCGAACGCCGGGCGGTGGGTAAATCCCTCGGCCGATATCTCATGCCGAACCTGGGCAAACGCCCAAGTCGCGACCAGTGATGCAACACCGCAGGCCCCGAACAGCGCTGACATGGCCGGATCGTCAAAATAGATGCCCGCGCCCCCGATGCCGAGCAGCAGAATCGCGCAGACCCCCAGCACCCAGACGAACCCGGCGGGAAACCGCATCTGCTGTGACACGGCCGCCCGGGCCTTGCGCGACGCCCACAAGACCAGTCCA
>JBCBKN010000144.1:0-9920 GCA_038521775.1 Pseudomonadota bacterium
AATTCTTGCCCTGGGTGACGTTGAACTTGGCGTGCCGGACCCAGTCGCGCAGCGTGCCTTCATTGACCAGCGTCAACGCGGCGATATGGGCCAGCGCATCATCCGCGGCGATATGGCGGCCGGCGGTCCCGATCACCACGGCAATCTCGCCCTCATAATCGAGCTGCTGCGAGGCGCGCGGCCGGATCAGCGGCTGGCCATGCCCGGTGAAGCTTTCGGGAAAGCGCACGAAGAGCGACGGGTTGGGCGGCGCCTCCTGCCCGTCCTTATACTCGGCATTGCGGTCGGGGAAATTCACGCCCACGCAAATGATCTTGCCCGGCCTTGGCAGCGGCATCTCCCAAAGAACGCCGCTCAGCGCCCGGTCGGGCGCCAGCCCCTCGCCGGCCGCAAAGAGCGTGCCCAGCGCGCCCTGCGCCGCGGCGGCGCTCAGATCCGGCCAGCGCGCGCCAAACCGGGCCGACAGATCGATGAGCCCCTGGTCGGTGACCAGGCCATAGCCCGCGCGCCCTGCCTCGGAAAAACTCGCCAGTTTCGGTCGCTGGGACATTTGCGCCTTTCTGCGCGCGGTGCTTGCGCCGCGTTGCCTCTCATGCCCTGATACATCCGAACTCAGCGAGGGAGAAGACCGATGCGCGCGTTCTGGCTTGCCGCGATCACCGCCAGCCTGGTTTTTGCCGGCTCCGCCGCACGGGCGCATTTCGTGACCATGGCGACCTGGCCCGAACAGGAGGCCGAGCAAACCGCGCTGATCGAGGTTCTGTCCAAGATCTCAAAGGCCGATGGCATGATGGTCAGCGTGCGCGAGATGAATGCGCGGCGCGATGCGGTGTCGATGGTGGCCATGGCCGGGCTGGAATTCACGGTGATGGAGCTTGCCGCCGCCCAGGCCGCATTTCGGGGCGAGGGGCCCTTTGCCACCCGCCCGGCGCCGGAATTGCGGCTGATCGCGGTGATCGACGGGATGGCGGTGCTGGGCTCGGACATGATCCGGTTTGGCATGGACGCGCATCTGGCCCTGTTGCTCCGCGATGCGCTGGGCAAGACCGGCCATGTGCCGCCGATCCTGCAAGGCAAGACCCTGCCCGACATGGTGCCCGGAAACACCGGCATTCCCTATGCGCGCGGCGCGCTCAAGGTCTGGCGGGCCGAGGGTCTGTTGCGCTAACTCGCGCGACCGCGCGCTTTTCCCGGCCGCGCGCGGCCAAGCCAAGCCGCTCAAACCCTCGCAAAGATATGGAAATCGGCAAATGAGGTCCCGTCAGGATCGGCGGGATCGAAAGGGTAGCGGTTGGGGATATGCTCGACCCGCTCGAAATCAGGCCGCCGCGCCGCCACCCAATCGGTAAAGCACCGGTGCCGGACATGGCGTTCCACCGGCTGTTCGTCATGGTTCGAGGCATAGATGACGGCAAAGCGCGTCGCGCCGTCAAACAGCGCTGCCATATGCGCCTCGAACGCCGCGTCCTCGACCAGATGATAGACAACATCGAGCGAGAGGGTCAGCGCGGCCTTGCGCCCGTCATAGGCCGCCAGGGTTACAAAACGTTTTGTGGGGTCGCCGCGGAACCGCGCAGTGCAAGCCGCGACGGCCGTGGGCGCGACGTCCACCCCGGTATAGTCGGGATAGGTCGCGAGGCTGAGCTGGTTGCCGTCGCCGCAGCCGAATTCCAGGACCGAGTCGATGGTGTGACGGGCGACGAAGCCGTTGAGGATTTCGGCCTTGAACGCGGCCAGCCGGCCATAGCTGCCCTCGCCCGAATTGCCGCCATCGGCATAGCGGCGCTCCCAATACTGCTGCGAGGAGCGAAAACGCAATCTGCCCATCTGCGCCACCAGCCGGCGCGCCAGCGGGGCCAGCGGCGTGCCGACGATCATAGATTTGAGCGTCTTTCGCATGATCGGCCCTCACCTTGGCAGTGTTGCGCCACCCTGCTAGCCGATCCGGCCCTGCCGCGCCACTGCGCGCGCCGTCCGGCCGTTACCCCGCCAGCGGAAAGGTCACCCCAAGCGCCCAGGCAAAGGCGGCGCCCAGGGCCAGCCCGGCCGCGACCGGATGCTGGGTTTGGCCATGGATCCAGCGGTCCAGCAACCCGTAGACCAGAAAGAAAAGCACGATGACCGGCAGGATGATGATGAGGAAGAAGAGGCCCTGAAAATCGAGCATAATGGCCGCAATCAGGCTGAGCACGAAGGCGGCTTTGCTGGCCGCGCCGACCCACCAGCGCCCTGAACCTGGGTCCGAGCTGGGACGGGGTCCGGGGCCAGGGATTGGACGGGGGGCCAGGCCGGGGCCAGGGATTGGGCGGGCCGGGGCGCGGATCAGCGCCTCCTCTGCCAGGGTGAAGAGCACCGTCCCAAGCGCCAGCGCGGCGATCACCGGCACCCGGCCGGCATGGGGCAGAAAATTTGCCACATAGCTGTCGAGCGCAATGCCCGGCCCCAGGATGCAGAAGAGGCCGGCGCCGAGCCCGGCTGCGAGGACGCGCGCATCCGGCAAACCCGGTCGCCACACGCCCTGGGCATAAAGCATCCCGCCCAGCAGCAGACCATAAAGCGCAAAATGCGCCGCCAGGTAATCGGCCACCAGCACCGGCAGCAGATCGGTGGGCAGCGGCCACAGGATAAGCGGCGTTGCGATGGCGGGGCCAAGCACGGCCAGCCAGGGTCGAGCGACCGGCGACATCCGCGGCGGCCGCACCCGCGGCAACAGGCGTGCCAGCGGCCAGCCCAGCGCCACGACCCCGGCCAACAGCGCCAAGACCCAGGGCCCGCGCAGATCGGGCCGGTAGGGCCGCTCCGTGCCAAAGACCCCGTCCAGCCAGGCCTGCGCTGCCGCGAGGCTCGCGCCGCTGTAAAGCACACCCACATGCTCGACCGAGGGGGCCACGACCAGCATCCGGGCTGTTCCCTGAACGGGGTCGCCATAGCGCGTTCCGACCAGCGCCTCGGGGCCCGCCGACAGCCGCAAGACCCGCCGCGCCTCTTCGACCAGCGGCGCCTCCCACGCCCCCACGATCATCAAGAGATTGCCGGGCGCCGAGGCCGTGACCGCCGGCGAGAACATCGACACGGCGATTGTGGCGGCCAGATCCGGCTGGGCGATGGCGGCGCGCACAATGATGTCGGCGGCCATCGAATGCCCCAAAAGGGCGACCTGGCCATCGCTGCCCGGCAGATCGCGCGCCGCGGCAATGACCCCTGTCAGCGCGGCCAGCAGCGCGCGCGTCGCGCCATCTTCGGCCCGCACATCGCCGGTCATCGGGACCGGATTGCGGCCATGGCCGGGAAAGTCGAAGCTGAGCGTGGTGTAGCCCGCCCGCGCCAGCGTGACCGCAAAGGGGGCCATCAGCTGCCGCGACCCGGCAAAGCCATGCGCGATCACCACGACGGGTCCGGGTCCCGCCTCGGGAAGAGTGCGCAGCGTGACCGGCGTGGTGCCGATGCTGAACCGCTCGACCTGGAGGGGGGCCGAGACCGCCTCGATCCGCCAGATCGACAGCGCGGCCAGAGTGATGCTGGCGACCGCAACCGCGATCCGGGCCGCATGGGACCAACCCCAGCGCCGCCGGCCAGTATGGCCGACCTCCGCGGCGCCTTGCCTCAACCCGTCCACCCTCGCACCTCACCGCAGATCAACCGAGCCCGTCCCAGCGAGGCGAAACCTATGGCATATGCCGGGTTTGACCAGCGGTAGCGCAGATCGGCCCCCGCGCGGGGTCAGGGCTTGGGCAGATCCGCGCGCCAGCCCTCCTCCAACCGCTCGATTGCCGCAATGCGGTCCTCGATCTTGGGATGGCTCATCAACCAGGCAAGCTGGCCGCGATTGCCGCCGGCCTCGCCGGTCAGCCGCGCAAGCTTGGCGAACATCGATTTCTGCGCCGCCGTCCCGATGCCCGCCTTGGTCAACAGGGCCGCGGCATAGGCGTCGGCCTCGAACTCATCCTGGCGCGACAGCCGCGCGGCGACCATGCCCGCCACCAGATTGGCCAGCCAAAACCCGATAAAGGGGATAAACCGGCCCAGCACCATGCCCAGCGCCACCCGGATCGCGTTTTGCCCCGAGAAATCGATCATCCGGCGCCGGGCATGGCCGAGCGCCACATGGCCAAGCTCATGCGCAATGACCGAGGCGATCTCCTCGGCACTGACCTTGCCCAGCTTATAGGCGTCGAGAAAGCCGCGGGTGACAAAGACCCGCCCATCCGGCGCGGCCAGCCCGTTCAGCACCGGGGTTTCGTGGATATGGACCTTCACGCGGTCGAGCCCAAGGACATGGCCCAGGCTGGCAACATGAGCCCCGATGATGGGGTCATCGAGCGGCGAGGATTGCGCGTCGAGCTGCCGGCCCAGGCGCCAGCTGGAAAAGAGCCAGGTGATCAGGCCGAACGCAACGGCCATAAGGATCGGGGTGAACTTCAGCATGGGCGGGATATGGGGCAGCGCGGATGCCGAGGCAAGCCGCCTGCGACCGATCTTCGGGGCGGCTGGTCCTGCGATTGCGCTGTGCTGTCGCGGCCGGCGTTTCGGATCGACCGGTCCTGTGCGGCCAGTTTATCGCCTTCCTGCCATGCAGGGCATTCCGGGCCGGGCGCGCCGCCCACCCGCGTGCCGCTTACCCACGCGCCGCCCACCCGCGTGCTGCCGTCTCGGCCGTTACGGCCATCCGCGGCCATCGGCCCGGCGCCTCAATCCCAGGCGCAGGGCAAAGCCAGCGGGCCCCGAAACGCCCAACCCGCAAAGGGCACCGGCCCGGTCAGACGAAGCCCGGGCAGCCGCTCAAAAAGCATCGGCAGCGCGATCTCGGCGATCAGGCATCGCGAGGCCCAGGCCCCGGCGCAAAAATGCGGGCCCGCGCCAAAGGCCACCGAATGGCGCGTGTCGCGGGTGATGTCGAAGCGGTCGGGATCCTCAAACACCGCTGGGTCGCGATTGGCCGCGCCGAACATCAGAAAGGCTCGGCTTTCAGGCTGGAATGATACACCTTGAAGCGTATGCGCCGCGGCAATCCGCCTGGGCGACATGCCGATGGGCGAGATCCAGCGGGCGTATTCCTCAAAGGCCATGGCCCAGCTTGCCCGGCCGCTGTGGATTTCGGCCAGCTGCGCGGGATGGGTCAGCAGCGCCCAGGCCGCCCCGGCGATGGCATCGCGCGGCTCATTCTGCCCGCCCGAGATCGCCAGCTTTACATTGGCACGAAGCTGCGCGTCGGACAGACCCGCCGCAAGCTGCGTGGCGATCATCGATTTTTCCGGCGGGTCGGCAAGCATCTCGTCGATATGCCGGTCGATCGATGCGGTGCAGTCATGGCAGCGCGCCTCGATCTCGGGCAGACTGGCATAGTTTGCGATGCCATCGATCATGCCCTGGCTGACCCGGTCTACCTCGCGCCAGGCCATGTTGGTCAGCCCCGTCATGGCCCGCAGCGCATCCGCCGACAGCCGCCGTGCATAGGCGTCGAACAGATCGGCGCGGCCGAGCGGTGCGAGCTCGGACAAGATGCGCTCGGCTGCCGCGGCAAACTGCGCCCGCCAATGATCGGCGACCGTGCGCGGCGAGGTGGTCGGAAAGATCGCCCGCCGCTCGGCCATATGCGCATCGCCATCCTTGCGCATCAGGTTCTCGCCCATCAGCACCGTCATCAGGCCGCCGGGCTGGTGCGAGGAAAAGACGGCGACATTCTTCTCGCTTGCCGACACATCGGCATGTCGGGTCAAGAGCGTTGCGCCAAGCTGCTGGACAAAGGCGATGGGCGCCGCTTCGCGCATGCGCGCCAGGTCGGGATAGGGATCGGCGTGAAACCTGGCCGGATCGATGGGCCAGATCGGCGCGGTGGCGTGTGGGGGTGGCGCGGTCAGCGGTTCGGGGCGTGGCGACATGAAAAACCCTCCTGCTGCTGGTATCCTACGCGCCGCGCGGGCCGGGTCCACTCCCCGGGGTCTGCAAAATCGGCCGGCCCACAGAGCCCGCGGGCCTAGGGCATTTCCTTTGGCAGAACCAGCCGGGCCAGCGTGTCGAGCAGGGATTCCTCGCGGATCGGCTTGGCGATATGCGCGTCCATGCCCGAGGAGAGGTAACTGCCGATCTCATGGGCCATCGCATGCGCGGTCAATGCCGCGATCGGCGTGCGGATCGCGCCGGTTTCAGCCTCGCTGCGCCGGATCTGTGCGGTCACCTCAACCCCGTCGCGCAGGGGCATCGAGATGTCGAGCAACAGCACATCGAAGCGCCCCGGCGCCCAGGCCTGCAGCGCTTCCTCCCCATTGCCGACCATGGTCAGCCGCGCGTTGATCTTGCGCAGCATGTGGCGCACCACGACCTGGTTGGTCGCATTGTCCTCGGCGACCAGAATGCGCAGGCCCAGCCGCGCCAGGATCTGGCGTTTGTGCGGGCTGCTGTCATCCTCCTTGATGGCGCGCTCATCGGTGCGCACCAGACGGATGCGGGCATTGAACGTGCTTCCGACGCCGATCTCGCTGTCGACCTCGATGCTGCCTTCCATCATCTCACACAGCTCGCGGGTGATCGCGAGGCCCAGCCCGGTGCCGCCGCTTTGCCGGTTCGACACATCGCCGGCCTGCACAAAGGGCCGGAACAGATCCAGCATCCGCTCGCGCGAGATGCCGATGCCCGTGTCGCGGACGCTGAAGCTCAGCTCAACGCTGTCGCCGTCATCTGCCACCGTGTGTCCGACGGCAAGATAGACGCCGCCCGCCTGGGTGTAGCGGAACGCGTTGGACAGCAGATTGTCGAGGATCTGGCGCACGCGCACATCATCGCCGATATACCAGCCATCCGCGGCAGGGTCGCAGGTGATGCGAAAGACCAGCCGCCGTTCGACCGCACGCAGGCTGTGATTGCGCTCGACCTCATCGATGAGCTGCTTGAGGTTGAACGGGCGCGGGATCAGATCGAACTTGCCGGCCTCGATCTTGGACAGGTCAAGCACATCATTGATGATGGCAACCAGGCTGCGGCCCGAGCTTTCGACAAGATCGAGCATCTCGGCCTGCTGCTCGGACAGCGTTGTGTCGCGCAGCGCCTGGGCCATGCCGAGCACCCCGTTCAGGGGTGTGCGGATCTCATGGCTCACATTCGCCAGAAGCCGGCTCTTGGCCGCATTGGCGGATTCCGCATCCGAGCGCGCGCGGCGCAGATCGTTGCGCAGCAGCTCTTCGGCAGTGATGTCCTGATAGGTCGTGACCAGACCGCCGCTGGGCAGGGGTTTGCCGACGACCTGAAGCACCCGCCCATCGGGCTGTTCGGCCAAAAACCGGTGGGGCACGCGCCCGCGCAAAAGGTTCAGACGCCGGTCGGCAAAGGCCTCGAACTCGACATCTCCGTAATCCCCCCGCTTATGGCGAAAGCGCAGGATCTCATCGGCCTTCATGCCCAGGCGGATTTCAGTGCTCGAGAGCCGGGTAAGCTGCAGGAACCGCTGGTTGAAATAGATCAGGTTCAGGTCGGAATCGAAGACATGGACCGCCTGCTCCAGGCTTTCGAGCGTCGTTTCGAGCAGTTCGCGCTGCGCGTCCAGCGCATCTCGCGCGATCTGAAGCTCGGTCTGCTTCGATTTGAGCTCGGTGATGTCGGAGCGCAGGCCGACGCGGCCGCCCTCCGGCGTGGCCTTTTCGGTCATCCGGATCCAGCGGCCCTGAACGAAATGCTCGCTCTCGCTCTTTTCCTTCCGATGCCGCGCCAGACGCTCCTGCAGCCACTCCTCCTCCTGGCCCCGCGCGCTTTCAGGTTCCCCCAGCCGCAGGCCCTCGCGCAAGATCGCCTCGAAGGTGACGCCGGGTTGCACAAGATCGCCCAGAAACGCGTGCTGCTGCCGATAGCGCTCATTGCACAGGATCAGCCGATCCTCTGCGTCAAACAGCACAAAGGCGTCGTCGAGCGCCTCGATCGCCGACACCAGCCGCGCCTTGGCCGTGGTCGCGGCCGCCTCGACAGCGCGCAGTTCGCGCTCGGCCCGGTTCCGGGCGCCGATCTCGGTCAGGATGTAGAGAAACCCGCTCAGCGCCCCCGTCTCGTCATGGGTGGGCTGCATGTCGATCAAGACCTCGAGCTCACGCCCCGCGCGGTCGCGGTTGAAGACCTCGGCGCTGGCATGCTGTCCGGTTCTGCGGCATTCGGAGAAATGGGCCAGCTTCGAGGGATCGGCGATATCGCTCAGATGCAGGTCGCGCGGTGTCAGGCCAGCGGCCTCTTCCAGACGGATGCCGAACAGCTTTACAAAGCCCTCATTGACCCATTCGATGCGATTGTCCAAATCGGTGAGCACCACACAGGTCGAGACCGTTTTGGCGATTGCACCAAAGCGGCGCAGCTTGCGCGCCGTGCTCGCCTCGTCGGTCACATCCTGAATGGTGCCGCACAGACGGTCGGGCTGATCGGGTTCGATCCATGCGCGGCAGCGCATCTGCCGTCCTGCCGCACCCCGCATGGTCAAGAGAACATCGACCGGCAACTGATGCTGCACAAGGGCGCGAAGCTCACGGTAAAGACGCCGGCGTTCCGGCGGCGGGTAACAGCGCAGCACCGTGCGCAACCCTGTCACGGGGTTTGAGCTGTGCGCCTGATGAAGACGCAAGACCCCCGGCGACAGCGTGAGCTCCGAGAGCGTCGCGCCCAGCTCCCAACTGCCCAGCCCGGCCGCCTGCTCGATCCGCGACAGGCGGTGACGCTCCTGCTGCAGGGTCGTTATGTCGACTGCGCCGATCAGAATACTGCCATCGACCATCGGCTCGGCCAGGCGGCGCAGCTTGAACGGGCCGCTGTCGGAAACCGGATGGGCGTGCAGATCCTCGGTGATCTGCCCTGCAAGCCAGGCGGCAAGGCGCCCGCGCGCGGGAAGCGAGAGGATCTGGGCAAGATCGCAGCCCGGCGCCAATGCAGCGCCGAAGGCCGCAGACCAACTGGGATTGCAATAGCGCACACAGCCCAGCTTGTCGCACCCGGCAATCGGGGTCGGCAACGCATCCAGAAGGGTAGAGGTGGCGACCGGAGCTTCCTCTATGGGTTTGTTCGTTGCCGCCACGTCACTGCACCGTGTCCTGTCCCGCTCACCTTGAATACAACCGCGGGCTGAACTTGCGCGCGGCGCTTCGTCTAAAGCAAGAAAATTCGACCGATAACCTGCTCACCTTTGCGGCACGTGACGAAATATTCTGGCTTGACGAAAGGCATTTCCGAACCAGTGTCCTCCGTCCCAAACTCATGGCCGACGGAAACACATCACCGTCGAATCACTCAGACTGGTATCGATAACAAAGCCGCTGGCGATCATTTGGCCAAGGGCTTTGGTGTGGTCGAGGTCACTGACATTGTCGGGGTGAAACTCGATCAACACACGTTCGACGCAATGCAGATCGGCATCGCGCAGGACATCATACTCCGCACCCTCGATATCCATGATCAGCATGGTCGGCGCGTAGAGCGACAGCGCCCGCGCGCCGCAGATTGCAGGGACCGTGACCGCGCCGACCCGGTCCTCCGGGGCCATGATCGACGCGGCCCAGAACCCGCGCGCGCTCAGATGCAGATCGACGCTTCCGTCGAAATCGCAATAGGCGGCATGTTCGATGGCAAACTCAAGCGCGTTGAGGCGCCGGGTCTCCTCAAGCACGCCGATCAGGTCCGGATTGGCCTCGACCGCGCGCCAGACCACGTCGCGCTTTCCCTGCAGCGCCATGGCCGCGACATAGCCCACGCCCGCGCCGAGTTCGAGCACCCGGTCCCCATCACGCACCAGATGCGCGGCAATCGTCGCCTCGCGACTTTCATATTGCGCATGCGCAAACCCGCGCAGCACGACCGGCTGAACCGCCCGATGATCGAGCGCCAGTTCCACCGTGTCCATCGAGATGCGCCCTGTCTGCCAGACCTCAACGAAACGGTGTACCCAAAAGGGCGGGCGG
>JBCBKN010000145.1:0-9906 GCA_038521775.1 Pseudomonadota bacterium
ACCGCAACCGGCGGGCCATCATGGACGGTGCGCGTAATATACCCGTCGCGCTGCAGGGCGCGCAAGTTCTCGGTCAGCACACGGTGGGTGATATCGCCGATCTGTCGCTTGAGTTCGCCGAATCTGAGCGGAGTGTCGTCGAGCGTTAAAAGAATGACGATCTGCCATTTGCCCGTCACTTTGGACAGCACGGTCCTGATCGGGCAAAGCAGGGCTTCGGCTTCATTGGTCACCGGCGTCATTGCCATGTCTTGGGGTCCTGTTTGCGGCTGGTTTCGGGTGCCGGTCGTCAAGCGCGGTACTTTTTCTGCACCAGGTACCGCCCCAGAATATCAGGTTCAGCCCGCCGCGCACAGGGCTGACGGTCGACGACCGCCGCAGGGCGGCACGGCGCTGTGTGCGCACGCGCGGTGGTCGGCCTCCTCTCCAGGTATCTCAAACCTCACCAGGTGCCTTTAAGGTGCGTAATTGAAAGTAAGTGCAGATTAGATACCTATCTGAGACCTGGATTATGGGAGATACGAGATGCCAGACCTTCATCCGATTCCGCGCCGGTCCGTTTTGGCGATGGGCGCAGGCCTGTTGGTTTCTGCAGCCGCCCTTGGCCGCAGCACCACACATGCCGCGGCAGAGACATCCGAAAACAAACAGCTGCTCGAGCGGGCGATGAACGCCCTTTTCAGGGATTACGACGAAGCCTCCGCGCGCGTGCTTTTTCGCGAGGATTACATCCAGCACAACCCCTATGTGCCCACCGGGCTTGACGCTGTGCTCGGGTTCTTGCCGGTCTTTCGGGAAGCCGGGCTGCACCGCACCACGCATCGCGTGCTGGAAGATGGCGATCTGCTGCTGAGCCACTCGACCTACCACAATGCAGCTGTCTTCGGCGCCGATGAGGTCGTGGCCTTCGATCTTTGGCGCGTTGAAGACGGGCAGATTGCCGAGCATTGGGACGCGATCATCCCGAAATATGCCGAGACTGCCAGCGGCCGGTCTCAGACGGATGGCATGACCGAGATCGTCGATCTTGAGAAGACCGCCCAGAACAAGGCACTTGTCGAGAGTTTCGTGCGGGTCGTGCTGATGCAGGGCAACACCGACAAAATGGGCGATTACATCAGCAACGGTGTCTACGCGCAGCACAATCCAAGCGTTGCGGACGGGCCCGAGGCGCTCACGGCAGTGCTGGGCGAGATCAAGAACACCACACTCCACCGTGTTGTCGGCGAGGGCAATTTCGTGCTCACGCAATCCGAAGGGTCCTGGAACGGCACACCGGTCGCCTTGTATGATCTGTTCCGGGTGGCCGAGGGGCAGATTGTCGAGCATTGGGATGTCATCCAAGAGATCCCCGCCGAGATGGCGCATACAAACGGCATGTTCTAGCAAACGGCATGTTCTGGTGACCTAGCAGGCCCCTGACCTGGCGGCGCCATGGGGTGGGATCGTTCGGACCCGGTCCATGGTGCCGCTGCGCCGCGCCGGGCATGTCACGCCGCGCGGCGCGGCCCTCGCGGGTTCGGTTGAACGCGTGCCCAGCGGCCATCTTGCCCGCCGCCAACAGGGGTCGGGGCCCAAATGGGTTCGGGCGCCCAAGGGGGTTCGGGCGCCCAAGGGGGTTCGGGCGCCCAAGGGGGTTCGGGCGCCCAAGGGGTTCGGGTGCCCGGTTTGGACACCCGGCTTGAACACTCAGGGCGATTGGGCCGGCGAGAGCGCCACCTGCACGGCACATTCGCAGATCTCTGCAATCAGCGCGTCGCGCATATCCGCGGAGATGGCCTCATTGAGGTTGAGGGTGACAAAGCCGTGCAGGAGCGACCACATCGCCACGCTGCGGCGATAGGGGAATTTGTGATCGTCCGAGGGCCCCAGCGCGCGCTCGACCTGATCGACCACGCCCTGAACCGCCCGCATCCGCCAGGTCGACAGCACCGCAAACTCCGATTTGTCGACAAAGCGCCGCGACATCAAAAGCCGGTAGGGCCCAGGCTTGGCGAGGGCAAACCCGATGTAGGCCCGGGCCTTGTGGAAGATCGCCTCGGCCGGTGTCGCGTCGATATCGGTGCCCTCCATCGCAAGGCTCAGATCCTTCCAGGCCACCTCGGCACAGGCCACAAGCAGCCCCATCTTATTGCCAAAATGATGCGCGGGCGCCCCGCTGGTCAGCCCGGCCCGGCGCGCGACCTCGCGCAGTGACAGATCCTCGGGATGATCCCGATCGATCAGATCCAGGGCGATGGCGATAAGCCGGTCGCGCGGGCCGGGGGCGTGGTCGGTCATGGGGTCAACAAATTTTTCGCTCCATCTGCACTGAACACTGTTCAGAATCGTTTGAACAGTGTTTAGTGAGGCGCATGCAACAGCCCAGTCCAGTAGCAAACTCTGTAGGGGCCGATGGGGCATGACGCAATCTCGGCGCGCCCATCACGTCATCCCTGCGCAGCCGGTGCGGGTGGGAAAGACCTGCGCCTGCGAACCATTGAGACCCCGCCCGACAACGATGCTGAGCCCGACATCCGTGCTGAGCCCGACATCCGTGCTGAGCCCGATATCATTGCTGAACCCGACATCAGTGCTGAGCCTGTATGAGTGTTGAGCCTGCCCGAACCCTGCCAGCGCCGCGCGCCAGCCATTGGAGGATCAAGACGTGACGACAACCCTGACCGTGAACGGCGAGCTGAGCGAGGTGGAGGTCGATCCCTCGACGCCCCTTTTGTGGGTGCTGCGGGAAAACCTGACCCTGACGGGCACCAAATTCGGCTGCGGGATCGCGCAATGCGGTGCCTGCACGGTGATGGTCGATGGGGTCGCGGTGCGCTCTTGCGTGATGCCGGTCGGCGGGTTGGAAGGCCGCGAGATCGTGACGATTGAGGGCTTGGCGCCCAGCCAGGACACGCTGCACCGCCTGCAGGAGGCCTGGATCGCCCATCAGGTGCCGCAATGCGGCTATTGCCAGTCGGGCCAGCTGATGGCGGCGGCCGCCTTGCTGCAGCGCAATCCGACCCCCACCGACCAGGACATCACCGATGCGATGGAAGGAAACATCTGCCGGTGCGGCATGTATGGCCGGATCAAAGCGGCCATCAAGACCGCCGCCACGCAGGAGGGCTGAGACATGGGAAAATGGACGCGACGCGCATTCATCACAACCGGCGTTCTGGCCGGCGGCGGGGTTCTCTTTGGCGTGGCAATCCGGCCGGGCAATCTGGCCGATGATCTGCAATCCGTCATGGCGGGGGAGGGCGAGACGCTGGTCCATGCCTTTGTCAAGATCGATGCGGACAATGTGGTCACCGTGATCACGCCGCATTCCGAGCTTGGCCAGGGCGCACAGACCGCGCTGGCACAGATGCTGGCCGATGAGCTTGACGCCGATTGGGACAAGGTCCGCATCGAGGAGGCGCCGGCGATTGGCGAATACAGCACCTCGGCGCTGGGCCGGGGCGTGCTGCTGGCCGGTGTCGATCTGCCGGGCTTTGTCGTGCCGACCGTCGAAGGCGTGATGATGCAGGTTTCAAACATGCTGGATCTGCAGATCACCGGCGGCAGCCTCAGCGTGCGCACCACGGGTGTCTATGGCATGCGCATCGCGGGCGCTGCCACGCGCGACATGCTCAAGACCGCCGCGGCCGAGGCTTGGTCGGTGCCGGTCGGCCAGATCACGACCGAAAAAAGCATGCTGATCCATGCGGCCAGTTCGCGGGCCGAGCCCTATGCGACCTTTGCCCTGCCCGCGTCGCAGATGACCCCATCCTACAGCCCGGCGCTGAAAGACGCGGCGGAGTTCAAGATCATCGGCACCTCGGTGCAGCGCCTCGACATTCCCTCCAAGGTCGACGGAACCGCCAAATTCGCGCTCGATATCCGCCTGCCCGACATGGTCTATGCCACGGCCACGCGCGCACCGGTCTTTGGCGGGACGATCGCCAGCCTCGATGAGAGCGCCGCGCGCGCCATCGACGGTGTGCTTGATGTCGTGCGGCTGCCCGGCAGCAGCGCCGGCGGCATGGTCGGCGCGTATGAGCCAACCGGCGAGAGCGTTGCGGTCGTTTCCAAAAGCTACTGGACCGCACAGCGCGGGCTGCGCGCGCTTGCCATCACCTGGGATGCCAAGGGCAGGGACGGGGTGTCGGATGACGCCATCTACGCCCAGCATGCCCGCGACCTCGCCTCGGCCGAGGGCCGTGAAAGCGACCGGTCGACCGGCGATATCGACGCGGCGATTGCCGATGCCGCCCAGACCATCGAGGCCGAGTATCGCGTGCCCTATCTGGCGCATACCTGCATGGAGCCGCTCAACGCCACCGCCCATGTGCGGGATGGCAAGGCCGAGATCTGGGTCGGTTGCCAGAACCCGCTGGGCTTTCGGCGCGCGATTGCCGATGCGCTCGACTTTGACGATGAGAATGTGACCCTGCACAACCATTTCATGGGCGGCGGGTTCGGGCGCAAGGCGATACCCGACTGGGCGATTCAGGCCGCACTTGTCGCGCGAGCCGTCGGCAAGCCGGTGCAGCTGATCTGGTCGCGCGAAGAGGATGTGCGGCAGGATTTCTACCGCCCCGCATCGACCAGCCGGTTTCAGGCCGCGCTGACGGCCGATGGCTCGCTCACCGGCTGGCAGAACAGCTATGTCAACAAGCAAGAGCCGCCCGAGGCGCCGCTCATCCCCTATGCGGTGCCGTCGCAACGCGTTGAATATGTGCAAAGCCCCAGCCATGTGCCCTGGGGCGCCTGGCGCAGCGTCGATGAATCCCAGCACGGGTTCTTCACCGAAAGCTTCATCGACGAATGCGCCGTTGCGGCCGGCAAGGACCCCTTTGCCTTCCGCGCCGCCCTTCTGGCCGATCATCCGCGCCATCTTGCCGTTTTGACCCGCGCGGCCGAGGAGGCGGGCTGGAGCACGCCGCTCGCCCCGAACCGCGGCCGGGGCATTGCGCTGAAGGAAAGCTTCGGCTCGATCGTGGCGCAGGTTGTCGAGGTGACGCTGCGCGACGGCGATATCTCCATCGACCGGGTGGTGGCGGCGATCGATCCGGGGCAGGCGGTCACACCCGACGGTGTCGCGGCGCAGATCGAATCCGGCATCGTCTATGGGCTGACCGCGGCAATGTACGGGCAGATCTCGATCGAGGACGGGGCGGTCGCGCAAAGCAATTTCCACGATTACGAAGCGCTGCGGATGTCGGCCACCCCGGTCATCGAAACCCATATCATCAACAGCGGCCATCCGATCGGCGGCGCGGGCGAGCCCGGCACACCGCCCGCCGCGCCCGCGCTGGCCAACGCGATCTTTGCGGCCACCGGCAAGCGCATTCGCGATCTGCCGATGATCAACCATGTGACCTTCTCGGCCGGAGGTCTCTTCACGTGAGGATCGCACGCCTTCTTGCAGCCGCGGTGCCGGCTGCCTTCGCGGTGTCGCTCGCGCTCGCCCAGACCGACAGCACCGAGGATCAGGCGCCCGAAGCTGCGCCCGAAACTGGGCCCGAAACTGGGCCCGTGCCGACGCCCGCGTCCCAGCCGGACAGGGCCGCGGGCCTGGAGCAGTGGGGCAAGATCTACCAGGTCTTTGCCCATCCGCGCTGCACCAATTGCCATGTGCCCTCGGACCATCGCCCGCGCTGGGCCGGCCCGAGCTTTGGTCTTGCCGCCGGTGAATGGATCTACCATGGCATGAACATCAGCGGCGGTCCGGATCGGAACGGGCGCAGCACCATCCCCTGTTCGGCCTGCCATGCCGAGACCAATGCCGAGCTTCCCCATGGCCCGCCCGGGGCGCCGCATTGGCAGCTTGCGCCGGTCGAGATGTCCTGGTTCGAGAAGCCCTCCAGCGAGCTGTGCGTGCAGCTCAAGGATCCGGCGCAGACCGGTGGGCGCTCCCTGGCCGAAATCGCGCATCATATCGGGCATGATCCCTTGGTGCTCTGGGCCTGGGAGCCCGGGCCTGGACGGGAACCGCCGCCATTTTCGGCCAAAGAAACCGTGGCGGCTTTGCTCAGCTGGGAAGCGGCCGGCGCGCCCTGTCCGGCGGCGGAGTAGGGCTGCCGGCCTCCCGCAGCCCCTGCGCAATACGGTTGGCGCCCTTCCGGGCCACTGGCCCCGGGCGCTCTGGCACCCGGAGCTTTGGTCGGGGGAGCTCTGGCCCTCGGTTCCCCCACTAGCCCCCGGGTCTTCCACCGCAAGACGAGGCGCCAGCCAGGCCTTGCCAGTGTCACGTTTGACAAAACTCACAACTGCCGGCTTTGTGTCTTAAGCATGCCGCGGTTTCGCCGCATTTCCGCACGGCTTGCGACACAATCGACCGCAATTCTCCAAAGCGGGGTGGGTGACTCGTAGACGAAGAAAGCGAAGCGCGTGGTCGCGAGGGGAGCTCGCAGGCGATGGTCGGAGGATGGCGCAGCGCCGTCTCCGCAAACCTGACCGGATTGATCATCAGCACTTGACGGCGTCGGAACGATCCTGCGTGCGCGGTCGTTGAACCGTGATCGGGATATGAACGATCAAAAACATCGGCGATCAGGATATCGGCGATCAGGATATCGGCGATTGGGATATCGGCGATTGGGATAGCGGCGATTGGGATATCGGCGTGGAGGGACAGAGAATGCGTGACGACACGGCACAGCCGCGCGAAGAGCGGGGCGCCGCGATCCACATGATCGGGCTGTCGGCGGCCTTTGCCGACGCGCCGCTGCACGCGCCCGCCGCGCTTTCCAGCTCCGAGGCGCCAAGCCTGCCGGTCGATGGCAGTGCGATGTGGCAGACCGACGGTGCCGACCTGGCGCTGTCCTTTGATGCAAAGGCCGACGCTGCGCCGGACTTGCCCCGCGCGCCCAGCGAGATCGGCACCGAGACCAGCGACGCTATGCCCACACAACCGGTCGAGGCCGTGGTCTGGGCGGAGGATGCGCAGGCCGTCGCGGTCAGCGATGTCGAGCTCAATGCCGACGCGATTGGCGGCCGGTCGCCGGATGAGAGCGACATGGTTGAAGGGGCAAACGGGCCCGCCCAGACCGTCGCCGACCCATCGCCGGAGCCTGCCGAGGAAGCTTCTGAAGCCGCCGCACCGTCGATGCAGGACGGCGCAATGGACATGGTCGAGACAAATGCGTCCTCGCCCTCAAACGCGTTGACCTTCCCCGATGGCGAGACCGAGCTCACGCTGAGCGAGCTTGAGGCCGCCCTTGGCCGCCCGCTCGATGCCGATGACATACTGGTCGTACCAATGGGTGCGACCCTGATCATCGACGGCGATGTCGAGCTTGGCGGGCTGATCGTGCAGGGCACAGCGACGGTCGCCGACATGGCCGACATCGCGATGTCCTCGGATTGGGTCCTGGTGATGGGCGGCGGTCAGTTCGAGGTCGGCACCGAGGCCAACCCGCATGCGCATGACTTCACCCTCACCCTGACCGGCGACGACCCGGATCAGGATCTCGACATCTCCGGCATGCTCATGGCTGCCGGCGTGCCGATGATGGAGGGGATGGGCAACATGACCATCGAGAATCAGGACAGTTTCCTGATGGTCATGGGCGAGGGCAGCGCGCTCAACCTGCACAGCGCGGATGCCGAAAAGACCTCCTGGACGCAGCTTGATGGGACCGCCGAGGCCGGCGCGACCTCGATCACCCTGGCCGAAGCGACCGGCTGGCAGATCGGCGATGTGATCGCCATTGCCTCGACCGATTTCAACCCCGACCAGGCCGAAGAGCTGACGGTCACGGCCGTCTCCAGCGATGGCAAGACGATCAGCTTCATGCCGCCGCTCGACTTTATGCATTACGGCGAGGTCGATCGCTATAACGACCCCGATGGCGATGTGCATCAGCTCGACATGCGCGCCGAGGTTTCGCTGCTGAGCCGCAACATCAAGATCCAGGGCGATGTCGACTATGATGACGGCAAAGCGCTGAACCAGCAAGACGATGGCTATGGCGGCCATACCATGGTGATGAATGGCGGCGAGATGTATGTCTCAGGCGTCGAATTCGCCTATATGGGTCAGGCCGGGATCTTGGGAAAATACCCGGTGCACTGGCATGAATCGGGCGATGTTTCGGGGCAATACATCACGAATTCCTCGATCCACCACAGCTTTAACAAAGGCATTACGGTCCACAACACCCAGGGCGCCGAAGTTCGTGGCAATGTCGTCTTCGAGACGATCAGCCACAATTATTACATGGAACAGAACGAAACCGCCGGCAATTACCTGATCGACAATCTTGGGATCAATGCGCGCCATGTCGGGCGCTTCGATGAGATCAGAGGGGCAAGCGACAACACTCCAGCGAATTTCTATACGACCAATGCCGAAAACACCTGGATCGGCAACCATGGCGCGGGGTCCGAGCATTACGGGTTCTATTTTGATCTCTCCCGTGACGAGAGGTATGGTTTCGGGACGGTTGAAAACAATTCCGTCCATTCGATCGACAGCCGCGCGTTCTATGTCCACCACGGCGGAATGGCACAGGACGGCAGCCCGCAGGGCGACCCCGAGCAACCCCAAAAGGCCGCCGACTGGGTGGTTACGGGGCTCACCGTCTACAAGAGCGGCCTGGGCGTCTATTCACAGGCCGCCAATGGCACCTTCACCGACAGCGTGTTTGCCGAGATGGGCTCGAACGGGCGCTTCCGGCTGAACACGACCATCGAGGACAGCCTGATCATCGGACGCTCCGACAATATCGGCAATCCCGAAACCAATGACGAACTCGACGCGGGGCGCAGCCTGCCGGGCGGCGACGGCGACTTTCAGGGCTGGCAGCTTTATGACGGGCCGGGCTCGCTCTCGAACGTGATGTTCGAGGGGTTCACCGAGGATGACGACGCCATCCAGACGTCGAACGCCATTCACAAAACCGCATCCTTCGGCCTGGAGGGGATCACCTGGGGCGAGAATGTTGCCGATGCGGCGAAGTTCAGCATCGGCGGCGGCGGCAACGCCTATGGGGTGGACGCGGCGGCGCGGGGCCTGGTCGATATCGACGGCTCCATCTCCGGCGTCGAAGGCGCGATGATTTACCAACTCAGTTCGGACGGATCTGCGTCTGAAGGCTTCAACGCCGGTGCGGCCTATGAGATCAACCGCGACTGGGGCACGATCATCACCACCAGCGGCGAGCAGAGCGCCACGCTGACCGTGGATCGCGGGGGCACCCCAGAGACCAATACCGGCAAGAACCATGGGCTGCCCTTCGACAGTCTGGGCGCGACGCGGTCGGACGGCGAATATGCCAATGACATCCGCCAGCAGGTCCCGCTTTTTGACGGCTACACCTATGACCTGGCCTTCCGCGACGCGGATCAGGACAATTTCCGCCTCTATCTGGGCGATGCGGATTGGGGGCAGAGCTTCATCGTCAGCCTTGGCGATGAGATCCCCGCGACCTCGAGCTTTACGATCCACAATCCCAACACCGGTGCCTCGCGGCCGGCACGCGAGGTCTCCTCGATGGAGATGCTCGAGGCCTCGCCCGACACGGCGGTCTTTCGCGATGCCGATGGGGTGGTGCATGTCAAGCTCGTGGGCGAGATGGCGCATGGCTATCTCTGGCCGCAACCGGGTGCGGCGCCGGACGGTTTCCTGAACTCGGGCGTCACGGTGCTGGTCGATATGGAGGCCGACCTCGATCTGGGCGCGCTGGTCTTTAACGATCCGCAGCCGGGGGATGCGCTTGGCCCGCCGCCCTATGCCGAGGGTCAGGATCCCACCGACCCGCCAGAAGACCCGCCTGCCGAAGACCCGCCGGCCGAGGACCCGCCAGAAGACCCGCCGGCCGAAGACCCGCCATCGGACGCAGAAACCGTCACCGCCTTTGTCGAGGAAAACGGCTGGGTGATGATCGAGGCGGAATCGTATGAGGATCTGCCCGAAGGCTGGGTGAAGAAGGGCGA
>JBCBKN010000146.1:0-9889 GCA_038521775.1 Pseudomonadota bacterium
ATGTCTGCGATCAGCGGCCCGAAACTGGCCGCCGCGCCAAAGCCGATCATGAATTGCGCCGCGGTGAGCAGGCCCATGCTGGGCGCCAGCGCGGCAAGGGCAAAGCCCAGCCCGACCAAAAGCGATGCCCCGCCCAGCGAGACGGCGATGCCATAGCGGTCGACCGCCCGGCCGATCAGCAGATTGCCAAAGGCAAAGCCGATCATGGTCAGGGTGTAGGGCAGCGAGGCCGCGCCCCGGTCGGTGCCGAACTCCGCCTCGATGGCGGGCATCACCACGATGATCGACCACATGCCGATATTGCCCACGATCCCCGCCAGCAGGGTCAGCCCCAGCCGGCGCCAGGCATAGGGGCTGTCAAGCACGCGCGCGTCGTCCACCGGTTCAGCCATAGACGAGATTCGGCAGCCAGGTGATAATCGGGGGGTAGAGCATGCAGGCCACCAGCCCCGCCACCTGCAGGAACAGGAAGGGCAGGGCGGCGCGGAAGATGTTGGTCATCGGGATCTCGGCCGGGGCCACCCCGCGCAGGTAAAAAAGCGCATAGCCAAAGGGCGGCGAAAGAAAGCTCATCTGCATGTTCACCAGGTAAAGCACCCCGAACCAGAGCACCAGATCATCTGCATTCTCCAGCCCGAAGGCCTGGGCACCCAGCGCCTTCACGATCGGCACGAAGATCGGCACGGCGAGCAAAAGGATCCCGACCCAGTCGAGAAACATGCCCAAGACCACCAGGATCACCTGCATCAGGATCAGGATGCCCCAGGGGCCCAGACCGGTGCCGGCCAGCGCGTCCTGCACGAATTGCTGCCCGCCTTCGAGTACGTAAAGCCCCACAAAGATGGTGGCGCCGAACATGATCCAGATCACCATGGCCGAGGCTTTGAGGGTGGTCAGGCACGCCTCGCGGATCGTTGCCCAATCGAGCTTGCGGTGGATCGCGGCCACGATGAAGGCCCCGAAGGTGCCGATGCCCGCCGCCTCGACCGGGGTGGCGACGCCGGTGAAGATCACGCCCAAGACGATGACGATCAGCGCGATGGGGGCCGACATATTGCCCAGAAGCGCCAGCTTCTCGGCGCCCGAGACACGCTCGGAGACCGGGATGGGCGGGCCGAAGCTGGGCCGGATATAGGCGGTGACGGTGACATAGAGGATGTAGAGCCCCGACAGCATCAGCCCCGGGATCACCGCGCCGATGAAAAGCTCGCCCACCGATTGTTCGGCCACCACCGCATAGATGATCGCCAGGATCGAGGGCGGGATCAGGATGCCCAGCGTGCCGCCGGCCATGATCGAGCCCATGGCGATCTTTGGCTCATAGCCGCGCTTGAGCATCGCGGGCAGGGCGATGATGCCCATGGTGACCACCGCCGCCCCGATCACGCCGACCATGGCCGCAAGGATCGTCGAGGCCAGGATCGTGGCCGCGGCCAGCCCGCCGCGCACCCCGCCCAGCACCTTGTAGATCACATCGAACATCTCATTGATGATGCCCGCGCGTTCCAGCATCGCCGCCATGAAGATGAAAAGCGGGATCGCCGAAAGCTGGTAATTCGTCATCAGCGGAAAGATGCGGCTGGGCACGATGTTGAGCGCATTCGCATCGCCCAGCACGAAGAGAAACACGCAAGCCAGCCCGCCGGTCACGAAGGCCAGCGGCAGCCCGGCCATCAGAAGGGCGAGCAGCGAGCCGAACATGATCAGCGTGAGAAGCTCGATGGAGATGTCGAGACCCATGGCTCAGCGCTCCGCAAACACGGTTTGAACGTCCCGGGCCAGTTTCGACAGCCCCTGCAGGATCAGCAGCACCGCGCCCAGCACCATCATCCATTTCATCGGCCAGAGCGGCACCTCCCATTCATTGAAGGAGATCTCGCCCCAGCGGATCGCGGGGTCGATGAACTGGGCCCAGGAAAACTGCGCGACCAGCGCCTCGCTGCTGATCTGCCCCCGTGCCCATTGCGAGATGAGCCCGTTGCCCGAGGGCACGGTGATCGCATCCCAAGCAAAGATGAAGCTGGTGACCAGAAGCGTGCCGGCGAAGATGAAGAAGAAGACCGAGGTGAGCAGGTCGACCCAGGCCTTTTGGCTGCGCCGCAGCGGGGCGTAGAAGATGTCGACCCGCACATGTGCCTGGGTCAGCATGGCATAGGATCCGGCGATCAGATATTGCATGCCGAACATCAGATACATCGCCTCATGCGCCCAATTGGTCGGCGAGTTGAAGACGTAGCGGGCGATCACCTCGTAATAGTAGACAAAGACCGCGATCACCGCCCAATAGGCCACGAATTCGCCGGCATAAAGCGAGATCCGGTCGATCAGGCCCGTGGCGCCGGTCGAGACATGCTCCTCATCGGCCTTGCGTTCGGCCTCCTCCAGCGCGCGCAACCGCCGGTCCTCGACCGTGGCGGCGGTCTCCGAGATCCTGACATTGGCACCGCGCACCAGCAGGGGCAGGAGGAGCGCATCCAGCGCCATCAGCGCCAGCAGCGCGTAAAAGGCGTTGCGGGCAAGCCCGGTCCAGAATGCGCGCTCCGCGCTGGCCGCAGCGACCATGGGCAGGGCCGCGGCCAGCTCCGCCTCGGCCTGGGCAATGCGCTCGCGCCCGGTCTCGATCCGCCCTTCGGCCCGCGACAGCCGTCGTTCGGCCGAGCGGAGGGCAAACGAGCCCTCCTCGGCCTCGGCCTCGGCCACTGCGGCGCGCAGCGCGTCAAGCTCGGCCTCGGCCTCGGTCACGCGCGGGCGCTCACGCTCAAGCGTCCGTTCGGCCACCCGCTGGGCGTTGCTGGCATCCGACAGGGCGGTGCGGGCATCGCTGCCCATGGCATTGGCATAGAGGATGAGGCCGAAGATGGGGATAAAGGCCAGCCCCCAGAGGTTTTTGACGTAAAGCCGGTGCAGCCCGATCATCCCGCCGGTCACCAGGATCAGATAGGCAAGCGGGGTGGTGTAGCGGGCCGGCCCCTGCCGGGGGCGGCGGGCCAGCACCATGGCAATGATCGGAAACAGCACCAGCCCGGCCAGATAGGCCAAATGCGGCAGGGTGAAACTCAGGCCCGGCATATCGCCTCCCATCCGGTCACGCCTGCCGGCGCCGGGTTTGCGGTGTTGGAAAGGGCCTGCGCGAGGGCGGTCGCGCAGGCCCGGGGTTCATGCAACCGATGGCGGTTGCCGTTCCGGTCTCAGAGCTTGAGTTCCAGACCTTCGACCAGGTCCGGCGAGACATAGCCCAGCGAGCCCGACATCATATAGTCGAGCTGCATCTTGAAGATGCGGGCCGAATTGGGGTCGCGATTGGCATAGCGGAACCAGATCGGCACGGCGACCTCGGTCATCAGCTCGACATCGTCCTGGGTGAGGCGGGTGACCTCGGTGCCGTCCTCTTCGAACTTCACCCAGGCCTCCTGATCGGCCTTTTGGACCGCGGCATGGTGATGGTCGGAATAGACCGCCGTCTCCATCTCCACGAACTGACGCATCGCCGGGCTGAGCGCATCCCAGGCCGACTGGCCCACGGTGATGTCCATCAAATCGACCGGCTGGTAGAGCGACATGAAGCCCGGAGGGCCCATCGAGATGTAGCTGGTGACCTGGGAAAAGCCGAGCGCGTAGTTGACCGCCGGCCCGACATAATCGGCCACATCGATGGTGCCTTTTTCCAGCGCCGGGAAGATCTCGGAGCCCGGAAGCACCGTCGTCTCGGCGCCGATCTCGTTGAAAACCTCGGCCACCATGCCGCCGGGCAGGCGCATCTTGCGGCCGCGGAAATCGTCGATTGAGCGGATCGGGACCTTGGAGTGGATGATGTTGGGGCCGTGATGGACCGGGCCGACATAGACCATGCCCTGGGCCGCGAAAAGCTCGCGCGCAATCTCCAGCCCGCCCAGGCCAAAGAAGAACACGTCCCATTCATGCGGGTTGCGCAGCCCCAGCGGATAGCTGGTCAGGAAGGTCGCGGCCGGCACGATCCCCTGGGCATAGATGGTAAAGGGGTTGATCGCCTCCAGGACGCCGTTCTTGACCGCGTCGTAAAGCTGGAAATCGCCGACCACATCATTGGCGCCGAAGGGCTGGAAGGCGAGCTCGCCGCCGGTTTTCTCGACAATCGTGGCGCACCAATCCTTGAAGATCTGCAGACCGGCGCCGCCGGGCCAGGAGGATTGGATTCGCCATGTCGTGGTCTGCCCCTGCGCGGTTGCAATGGCGGGTGCTGCAAGCGTGACCGCGCTTGCCCCGATGATGCGGCTGAGCGCGGCGCGGCGCGACGTCGGTATGGTCATATGTCTCCTCCCGAGAGATCATGGTCGCCAGGTCTTTTTGCCCTGATGGCGGCGGTGTACCGTTTTTGCCCAGCGAGGGTAGCACTTATCCGGCACGACTGCCATCCTGTGGACGATTTTCCGCTGGGTGGCATTGCAGCGGGGTCGGCCCCGGGGGAGCATGGCGCAAAACGACCCGCCACGATCGTTGGAGATGCTGATCGGGGCGCAGATCCGCGCCTTTCGCATCGCGCTGGGCATGAAGCTCAGCGATCTGGCCATGGCCGCGGGGCTGTCGCAGGGCATGCTGTCGAAGGTCGAGAACGGCCAGACCACCGCCTCGCTGGCCACGCTGCAGGCGCTCGCGCAGGCGTTGAACATGCCGCTGGCGAGCTTTTTCACCAAGTTCGATGCAAAGTCGGATGCAACCTTTGTGAAGGCCGGCCAGGGGCTGACCATCGAGCGGCGGGGCAGCTCGAAGGGCCATCGCTATCAGCTTTTGGGTCATGAACTGCGCTCGGAGGTCGGGGTCGAACCCTTCCTGATCACGCTGGACGAAGGGTCGGACGCTTACCCGATCTTTCAGCATGAGGGGGTCGAGTTCCTCTATATGCTCTCGGGCGCCGTCGATTACGCGCATGGCGACCGGACCTATTCCATGCAGCCGGGGGATTCGCTCTTCTTCGATGCCAGCATCCCGCATGGGCCGCTAAAGCTCGAGACGCTTCCGGCGATTTACCTGTCGATCATCGTAACCCCGCGCTCTGCCGGATAGTTTCCTCGCAGGAAAGTCAATTTTCTTGACGGAAAACGCTGCTGGCGTAGGTAAGGCAGAACGGGGGGAGAAGGCGCATGTGCGGCATTGTTGGTCTTTATCTCAAGAACACCGTCCTTGCGCCTGAGCTTGGGCGGCTCACGGCGCTGATGCTGCATGAGATGGCCGCGCGCGGCCCGGATTCCACCGGGTTTGCGGTCTATGGTCCGCCCGATGGCATGACGCGGCTGTCGGCCGTCTCGCGCACTGGCAGAACGGATTGGGATGCCTATGCGCGCGAGTTGGGCCGGGCGCTCGACATCGAGATCGCGGTCGAAACGCTGGCGGATCACGCGCTCTTGCGCTTTTCGGGCGACGGGCAGGCGGCGCGCCACTGGCTGATTGCGCATGCGCCCGATGTCTCGGTGCTGTCGGTGGGCGAGGCGATCACCCTGTGCAAGGGTCTCGGTGACCCGGATGAAGTGGCCCAGCGCCTCGGTCTGGCCCAGCGCCGCGGCACCCATGCCATCGCGCACACCCGCATGGCCACGGAAAGTGCCGTGACCACCGAGGGTTCGCACCCCTTCTCGACCGGCGCCGACACCTGCCTGGTGCATAATGGCTCGCTTTCCAACCACAACCGTCTGCGCGCCCGGCTGCGCCGCCAGGGCGAGACCTTTCAGACCGAGAATGATTCCGAGGTCGCGGCGGGCTATCTGGCCTGGCGCATGCGCGAGGGTGACAGCCTCGATGAAGCCATTGCCGGCGCGCTGCGCGATTTCGACGGGTTCTACACCTTTGCCATCGGCACGGCCCAGGGGTTTGCCGTGGTCCGCGACCCGATCGCCTGCAAACCCGCCGTCATCGCCGAGACGGATGAGTGGGTGGCCATGTCCTCGGAGTTTCGGGCGATTGCGCGCCTGCCCGGCGTTGAACATGCCGAGATCTGGGAGCCCGAGCCCGCCCGTATTTATGCCTGGAGCCATGCGGCATGAGCGAGGTCATGTCGAACACCGATCTCGATCTTGCCACGCTCAGCCGACGCGAGGCGAATGCAACGCTGCAGGCGGCGCAGGCGGGGGCGTTTCGCCTGCTCGGCCCCAATGGCGCGCATGCGCTGGCCTGCGGGCTGATGCACCCCATTGAGGTGACCATCGAGGGGCATGCCGGCTATTACGCCGCCGGCGCGAACAAGGAAGCGGCGGTGACGATCCGCGGCAATGCCGGCACCGGCGTGGCCGAAAACCTGATGTCTGGGCGGGTGCGGGTCACCGGCAATGCCTCGCAATCGGCAGGCGCCACCGGGCATGGCGGGCTTTTGGTCATCGAGGGCGACACGGCCGCGCGCTGCGGCATCTCGATGAAGGGCATCGACATCGTGGTGGGCGGCAGCGTGGGCCATATGTCGGCCTTTATGGGCCAGGCCGGGCGGCTGGTGGTGCTGGGCGATGCCGGGGCCGATCTGGGCGATTCGATCTATGAAGCCGAGCTTTTCGTGCGGGGCCGCGTGGCCTCGCTGGGCGCGGATTGCGAGGAAAAGGAGATGACCGAGGCTGCCCGCGACGGTCTGGCCGCGCTGCTTGAGGCCGCCGGCATGGACGCCGACCCGGCCCAGTTTCGCCGCTATGGCTCGGCCCGCCGGCTCTATCACTTCACCATCGACAATGCGGATGCCTATTGATGGCCGATTATTCCAAAACCCCCGGCACGGTGCCGCGCAAGGCAGCCCTGTTTGACGACTACACCCTCTCGGAGATCCGCCGCGCCGCGGCCACCGGCATCTATGACATCCGCGGCGGCGGGGCCAAACGGCGCGTGCCGCATTTCGACGATCTGGTGTTTCTGGGCGCCTCGATGAGCCGCTATCCGCTGGAAGGCTATCGCGAGCGCTGCGACACCGATGTGGTGCTGGGCGACCGCTTTGCCGAAAAGCCGCTTGAGCTGAAGATTCCGATCACCATTGCCGGCATGTCCTTCGGCGCGCTCTCGGCCCCGGCCAAGGAAGCGTTGGGGCGCGGCGCCTCCGCCATGGGCACGGCCACGACCACCGGCGATGGCGGCATGACCGAGGAAGAGCGGGGGCATTCGAGCCTCCTTGTCTATCAGGTGCTGCCCAGCCGCTATGGCATGAACCCCGACGATCTGCGCCGGGCCGACGCCATCGAGGTCGTGGTGGGCCAGGGCGCCAAGCCCGGCGGGGGCGGCATGCTGTTGGGCCAGAAGATCGGCCCGCGCGTCGCGCAGATGCGCACCCTGCCCGAGGGGATCGACCAGCGTTCGGCCTGCCGGCATCCCGATTGGACCGGGCCCGATGATCTGGAGATCAAGATCGGCGAGCTGCGCGAGATCACCGGCTGGCAAAAGCCGATCTTTGTGAAGGTGGGCGCGGCGCGGCCCTATTACGACACCGCATTGGCGGTGAAATCGGGCGCCGACGTGGTGGTGGTCGACGGGATGCAGGGCGGCACGGCGGCGACGCAGGAGGTCTTTATCGAGCATGTCGGCATCCCCACCCTGGCCGCGTTGCGCGAGGCGGTGCGGGCGCTGACCGAGCTTGACATGCACCGCAAGGTTCAGCTGGTGATTTCGGGCGGGATCCGCTCGGGCGCCGATGTGGCCAAGGCCATGGCGATGGGGGCTGACGCGGTCTCGATCGGCTCGGCGGCGCTGGTCGCGCTGGGCGACAATGATCCCGCGCTGGAGGCCGAGTATCAGGCGCTGGGCAGCACCGCCGGGGCCTATGATGATTGGCATGCCGGGCAGGACCCCGCGGGCATCACCACGCAGGACCCGACGCTGGCCGCGCGGCTCGACCCGGTGGCCGCAGGGCGGCGGCTGCGAAACTACCTCTCGGTGCTGAGCATGGAGGCGCAGACCCTGGCCCGGGCCAATGGCAAAAGCCATCTGCGCAATCTGGAGCCTGAGGATCTGGCCGCGCTGACCGTCGAGGCCGCGGCCATGGCCGGCCTGCCTTTGGCGGGCACGAGCTGGATCCCCGGGGCCTAGCCCGGATGCTCGATCTCTCCACGCTCTTGCTTTTTGCGGCCGCGCTGGCCGTGACGGCCGGCTCGCCCGGCCCTTCGATTGCCGCGCTGACGGCACGGGTGCTCACAGGCGGGCTCCGCTCGGTCCTGCCCTTTCTGGCGGCAATGTGGATCGGCGAGGGCATCTGGCTGACCTGTGCGGTGCTGGGGCTCTCGGCCCTGGCAAGCGAGGCCCAGGGCATGTTTGCGGTCATCAAATGGCTGGGCATCGCCTATCTCCTCTGGCTTGCCTGGCAGATGTGGCACGCGCCGGTGCAGGCCTCGGGCGCGCTGCCCAGGGCAGGGTCGGGCTGGGGGATGTTTGCCGCAGGGCTCGCGGTCACGCTGGGCAACCCCAAGATCATGGTCTTTTACGTCGCCCTCCTGCCCAGCCTGATCGATCTTGCCGCGGTTTCGGCCCTGGGCTGGGCCGAGCTGATGGCGGTGATGCTTGCCGTGCTGGCGGCGGTGGATCTCGGTTGGGCGCTGGCCGCGGACCGGGCCAGGCGGCTTTTGCGCTCGCCCCGGGCGATGCGGCTGACCAATCGGCTGTCGGCCAGCGCCATGGGCGGCGCGGCGGCGGCACTGGCGGCGCGGTAGCGCGCTGCATGAACACAATCACGGGAAGGGTGGTGCGATGGGAACGGATCTGACAGCGATCGCCAAGGAAAAGGGGATCGCCTATTTCCTGATCTCCTTTACCGATTTGTTCGGCGTGATGCGCGCCAAGCTGGTGCCGGCCTCGGCCATTGGCGACATGGCCAGCGAGGGTGCGGGGTTTGCGGGCTTTGCCACCTGGCTCGACATGACCCCGGCGCATCCGGATATGTTTGCCGTGCCCGACCCCGAGAGCCTGATCCAGCTGCCCTGGAAGCCGGAGGTTGGCTGGCTGGCGGCCGATCTGTGGATGGCGGGTACTGAGGTGCCGCAAGCCCCGCGCGGCACGCTCAAGCGGGTGCTGGCCGCGGCCGAGGCGCAGGGCTTTCGCATGAAGCATGGGGTGGAGTGCGAGTTCCACCTGATCACGCCCGAGGGCGATGCGATTTCGGATGGGCGGGATCTGCAGGCCAAGCCCTGCTATGACGTCTCGGCCCTGATGCGGCGCTATGAGGTGATCCGCGAGATCTGCGATGCGATGCAGGCGCTGGGCTGGGGCCCCTATCAGAACGACCATGAGGATGCCAATGGCCAGTTCGAGATGAACTGGGAGTATGCCGATGCGCTGGTCACCGCCGACCGGCAGGCCTTTTTCAAATACATGGTCAAATCGATCGCCGAGGCGCATGGGCTGCGCGCGACCTTTATGCCCAAACCTTTTGCGCATCTGACCGGCAATGGGTGCCATGCGCATGTGAGCCTGTGGGATCTGGCGGGCGAGACCAACCGGTTTGACGACCCGGCGGGCGAGCTGGGCCTGTCGCAGGCGGGGTATCATTTTCTGGGCGGGGTTCTGGCCCATGCCCCGGCGCTCTGCGCCTTCGCCAATCCCACCGTGAACAGCTACAAGCGGCTGAATGCGCCGCGCACAGCCTCGGGGGCCACCTGGTCGCCCAACACCATCACCTATGGCGGCAACAACCGCACCCATATGGTGCGTATTCCCGATGCGGGGCGGCTGGAGATCCGCCTGGCCGATGGCGCGATGAACCCCTATCTCTACCCCGCCGCGCTGCTGGCTGCGGGGATGGACGGCATTGCCAAGGCGACCGATCCGGGCAAGCGGCTGGACATCGACATGTATGCCGAGCCGCAAAAGGCGCGGGGGGCCAAGACCCTGCCGCTCAACCTGCTCGACGCGCTGCGGGCGCTGCGGCGCGACCGGGGCCTTGCCGAGGCGCTGGGAGCTG
>JBCBKN010000147.1:0-9887 GCA_038521775.1 Pseudomonadota bacterium
ACCAGGCGCTGGAATTCTATGCCTGGGGGGCGACCTCCTGGACCTGCGCAGGGTCGAATTTCGCACCCGAGGCGCATCTGGCCCTGCACCGGGCCTGCGCCATCGAAAAGAATTTCGACAAGGGCCGGCGGATCATGACCGCGATGCTGCCGCTGATGCGGGTGCTGGAACAGGGCGGCAAATTCGTGCAATGCATCAAATACGGCATGGCCGGGCGGGGGATCGAATGCGGCCCGCCCCGGCGGCCGCTGCTGCCCCTCAACAAGGACGAAAAGCGCGCCTTTGACGAGGTCGTGCGCAGCATGACGGCCACGATCGATTCCATCGAGCGCGACCACAATCTTGCGGCCGAATAGGGAACGCTGCTGATGCCGGATCTTTTGACCCGCGAGGATTATGCCGCCCTAGCCGCCAGCATCGACCCCCCGCGCGGGGCTTTCATCGACGGCAAGTTCCGCCCCGGCAACGGTCCGGCGCTCACAACCTTGAACCCCGCAACCGGCGCGACAATCGCGACAATCGCCGCCTGTAATGCCGCGGATGTCGATCTGGCGGTGACAAAGGCGCGCGAGGCCTTCGATCAGGGCCATTGGTCAAAACTGGCCCCCGCGGCACGCAAGGATGTCCTGATCCGCCTGGCCAAGCTGATGACCCGAAACCGGCGCGAGCTGGCGGTGCTGGAATCGCTTGAGGCCGGCAAGCCGATCGCCGATTGCGAGGGCATCGACGTGGCCGAGGCGATCCACACGATCAAATGGCATGCCGAGGCCACGGACAAGATCTATGACCAGGCGGCACCCACGGGCGATGATGCGATGGCCGTGATCCTGCGCGAGCCGATCGGCGTTATCGGCGCGGTGCTGCCCTGGAACTTCCCGATCCTGATGCTTGCCTGGAAGATCGGCCCGGCCCTGGCGGCGGGCTGTTCGGTGATCGTGAAACCGGCCGAGCAGACCTCGCTAACCGCCCTGAAGGTGGCCGAACTTGCCGCCGAGGCCGGCCTGCCGCGCGGTGTCCTGCAGGTGCTGCCCGGCGACGGGCCCGGCGTGGGCGCGCCGCTGGGGCTGCATCCGGACATCGATATGATCAGCTTTACCGGCTCGACCGAAACGGGCCGGCGGTTCCTGCGCTATTCGGCAGATTCGAACCTGAAGAAAATCGTTTTGGAATGCGGTGGCAAGAACCCCGCCATCGTTCTGGAGGATGCCGAGAACCTCGATCTGGTCGCCGCCCATATCGTCAATGCCGCCTTTTGGAACATGGGCGAGAACTGCTCGGCCGCCTCGCGCCTGATTGTCCACAAGGCGGTCAAGGCCCCGCTGATGGAGCGCATTCTGGCGCGGGTCAAGCTGTGGCGCACCGGCGACCCGCTGGACCCGGTCACCAATCTGGGCGCGCTGATCGATGCCGAGCATCTGGCCAAGGTCACGGGGTATCTCAAAGAGGGCGCGGTGACCGGCGGCGTGGCCGACGGGCCCTTTGTGCCGCCGACCATCTATGACGCCCGGCCGGGCGACAGGCTCGCGCGCGAGGAGATCTTCGGGCCGGTGCTCTCGGTCATCGACGTGGCGTCGACCGAGGAGGCGATCGCGGTCGCCAATGACACCGAATACGGGCTTGCGGCGAGCGTCTTCTCGGCAAACGGGCGCCAGGCGCTTCGGGCTGCGCGCGCCGTCAAGGCCGGCACCGTCACGGTGAATTGCTATGGCGAGGGCGACATCACCACGCCGTTTGGCGGCTACAAATCCTCGGGCTTTGGCGGGCGCGACAATGGCCTTCAGGCCCATGATCAGTACACCGAGCTGAAAACGATCTGGATCGACCTCTCGGACCCCGCATCGGGAGACAATCTGGGATGACCGAAGTTCTGGACGAACGGCGCGCGCGGCGCGGCGGGCGCGGGTCGCGCCGCGAAATCCGGACGGCCGTGTCCGACGACATGCTGCCCGCGCTGAAGCGGCGGCTGCCGCTGACCGAGCCGATGAGCCCCGAGCAGGTGGCGCGGGTCGACGCGGCCTCGATGGACATTCTTGAGACTGTCGGGGTGGTGTTTCGCGACCCCGTGGCCATTGCCGATTGGCGCCGCGCGGGGGCCGAGATCCGCGATGGCGACCGGGTTCATCTCGACCGGGGGCTGGTGCGCGAGCTGATCGCCTCGATCCCCGCATCCTTTACCTATCACGCCCGCAACCCGGCCAAAAGCCTGCCCTTCGGCAATGACCATTCGATCTTTGTGCCGATGACCGGCGCGCCCTATCTGCGCGATCTGGAGGATGTGCGACGCAACCCGACGCTTGCGGATCTCGCCAATTTCCACAAGCTCAGCCATATGCTGCCGGCGATCCATTCAAGCGCCCATCACATCGTCGAGCCCTACGATCACCCGATCAGCCAGCGCCATTTGCGCATCACCTATTCCTCGATGAAGCATTCCGACAAGACCTTCATGGGCATGACCACCAGCCCCAAAAACGCCGAGGATGTGCTGGATCTGTGCGCACTCCTGTTCGGTGCGGAATTCATGGAGAGCCATCCGGTGGTCACCGGCAACTGCAATGGCAACTCACCGCTTGTCTGGGACGAGGTGATGCTGGGCGCGATGCGGGCCTTCTGCCGGCGCAACCAGCCGGTCCTGTGCTCGCCCTTCGTGCTTGGCGGCGCGAACACCCCGGCCTCGACCGCACCGGCCGTGGCGCAGCTCAATGCCGAGGCTCTGTCGGCGCTCGCCTACACCCAGATCGTGCGAAAGGGCTGCCCGGCGGTCTATGGCCATTACCTCTCGACCGTGTCGATGAAATCCGGCGCGCCGATGGCCGGCACGCCCGAGATCAGCCTGATGAACTTCATGATCGGCCAGATGGCGCGGCATTACGGCGTGCCCTGGCGCAGCTCCAACACCCTGGGCGGGGCCAAGACATTCGATGCCCAGGCGGGCTATGAAAGCGCCATGACGCTCAACGCCGTGCTGATGGCGGGCGCGAACTATATCTGGCATTCGGCGGGCTGGAACGAGGCCGGGATGCATTGCTCAACGGCCAAATTCATCGTCGATGCCGAGATGTGCGCCATGGGCTACCGCATGGCCGAAGGCATCCGCTGGGATGATTTCGACGAAGCAATGGCCGCGGTGGGCGATATCGGCCCGGGCGGGCATTATCTGGGCCATCCGCACACCCAGGCGAACTTTCAGCGCGCCTTCTTCATGCCGGAGATGTTTGACAACAACTCGATCGAGCAATGGGTGGCCGAGGGCGAGGTTGAGATCACGCAGCGCGCACTGACCAAGGCGCGCGATCTGCTGGCCGCTTATGAAGAGCCGAAGCTGGACCCGGCCATCGACGAGGCGTTGCGCGACCACATCGCACGGCGCGAGCGCGAGATCCCCGCGGCGGACGCGCTGAACACCGAGTTCTGAGATGCGGCTTGCGGGCAAGAAAGCGCTGGTGACCGGGGCGGCCGGCGGGATCGGCGCGGCCATTGTGCAGCGATTGCGCGCGGACGGGGCCGAGGTGCTGGGCACGGATCTTGCCGGGGCCGACATCGCCGGCGATCTGAGCGAGCCTGAGTTTTGCGACCGGTTGCCCGGTGAGGCCGCGCAACGGATGGGCGGGCTCGACATCCTCGTCAACAATGCCGGCATCATCACGCGGGGAAAGATCACCGATGCAACCGACCAGGACCTCGCGCGCAGCCTCGCGATCAATGTCGAGGCCCCGTTCCGGACCTGCCGGGCCGCCATTGCCCTGATGGCCGGGGCGGGCGGTGCCATCGTCAATCTGGCCTCCTGCTGGGGGGTGCGCCCGGGGCCGGACCATCCGGTCTATTGCATGACCAAGGCGGCACTTGCCGCGCTGACCGAATGCCTGGGTCGGGACCACGCGCATCAGGGCATTCGCGTGAACGCGGTCTGCCCCAATGAGGTGAACACGCCGATGCTGCGAAGCGGGTTTGCGATCCGCGGGCTCGACCCGGACGGGGCCATTGCCGCGCTCAATGCCTCTGTCCCGCTGGGCCGGATCGCCGCGCCCGAGGACATCGCCGATGTGGTTGCCTTTCTGGCCTCCGAGGACGCGCGCTATGTCTGCGGCGCACTGCTGGAGGTCAATGGCGGAAAGCCGGTGGGATGAGCGCGTTCGACGGCCAGGTCGCGCTGGTCACCGGCGCCTCATCGGGCATTGGCGCGGCCATCGCCACCCGCCTGTCGGCCGAGGGGGCGCGGGTTCTGACCGTTCAGCGCCGCGAGGCGGGGTTTGAGACCATCGCGGCCGATCTGGGCGCGCCCGATGCGCCGAGGCGGGTCGTCGACGCCGCACTGTCGCGCGCGGGGCGCCTCGACATTCTGATCAACAATGCCGGTCTGATGCGCGAGGGCACTGTGCTTGAGATGTCGGCCGAGGACTGGGACCGGACGCTGCAGGTCAATCTCACGGCGCCCTTCTTGCTCATCAAGCACGCCCTGCCGTCGCTGATCGCGGCGCGGGGCCGCATCGTCAATATCGGCTCGGTCGAGGGGCTGGGCTCGAATCCGCGCCATCCGGCCTATTGCGCCTCCAAGGCGGGGCTGCACGGCCTGACCCGGGCGGTTGCGGTGGATCACGGGCCTGACGGCGTGCGCTGCAATGCCGTGGCGCCGGGATGGATCGACACCGAACTGAATGAGGATTTCATCGAAAGCATGCCCAACCCGTCTGCCTTTCGCGCCAGGCTTGGCAGCATCCACCCGGTCGGGCGCACCGGCACCGCAGAGGAGGTTGCGTCGCTGGTCTGCTGGCTTGCCTCCGACGCGGCGGCCTTCGTCACCGGCCAGGTCTTCACGGTCGATGGCGGGCGCACCGCAAAGCTGAGCCTGCCATGAAGGTGACCCGCCTGCCCAAGGACACCGGCCCGGCGGCCTGGAACGCCATTCTGGGGCCAGCCCCTGCCCCCAATCCGCTTGAGGGCAGCATGACGGCCGATTGGCTGGTCATTGGCGCGGGGTTTGCCGGGCTTGCCGCGGCACGCCGGCTGGCGCAGAACAATCCGGGCGACGCGATTGTGCTCTTGGATGCGGTGCGCATCGGCGAGGGCCCGGTCGGGCGCAATTCCGGCTTTATGATCGACCTGCCCCATGTGCTCACCTCCGACAATTATGCCGGGGCGGATGCGGCAGATGCAGATGACACCCTGGCCAACCGCGCGGCCATCGATTTTGCGGCCGCTGCGGCCGAGGAGTATGAGATGCCCGCGCAGGCCATTGTGCGTGCAGGCAAAGTCAACGGCGCCGCGACGGCGCGCGGGGTGCAGCACAATCGGGATTATGCGGCGCATCTGACCCGTCTGGGCGAGGCGCATGAGATGCTGGACGCCGCACAAATGGCCGAGCTGACCGGCAGCCGCTATTATGAAAGCGGGCTCTTCACGCCCGGCACGGCGATGCTGCAGCCGGCCGCCTATGCGCGCGGCATGGTGCGCGGCCTGGCGAGCAACCGGCTCCGGGTGCATGATATGAGCCCGGTCACATCGCTTGAGCGCAAGGGGCAGGCCTGGCACGCGACAACCCCGGCCGGCGCGGTCTCGGCGCCCCGGGTTATCCTGGCGGTGAACGGCCATGCCGAGAGCTTCGGCGCCTTCCGCGGGCGTCTGATGCATGTGATGCTCTATGCGTCGATGACCCGCGCCTTGAGCGACGTTGAGGTTGCGCGCCTTGGCGGGGCGCCGGTTTGGGGGATCACCCCCTCCGACCCGATGGGCACAACGGTGCGCCGCATCTCTGGCACTGGCGGACACCGGATCATCATTCGCAACCGATGCACCTATGCGCCGTCGCTTGCGCTTCGCGGCGAGGGCATCGGCACGGTGGCGCGCGACCATGACACGGCCTTTCGCCGGCGGTTCCCGCAGCTTGCCGATGTGGAGATGGAATATGCCTGGGCCGGGCGGCTTTGCCTGTCGCGCAACGACGTGCCGGCCTTTGGCGAGATCGAACCGGGGCTTTTTGCGGCCTGCTGTCAGAACGGCCTGGGCTCGGCCAAGGGCACCGTCAATGGCATCGCCGCCGCCGATCTCGCCTCGGGGCGCAGCAGCGTCTTTGAGCGCCTTCAATCGTCGAAAGCGTCCCCGGCTCGGGTGATGCCCGCCTTTCTAATGCGGGTCGGCGCGCCGGCCGTGATCCGATGGCGCGAGCGGGCCGCAGGGCGAGAGCTGTGACGCGGGCCAGCTGCGCGCGTGGATGTTGCGCGCATCAAATGCGCGAGCGGCTTTAGGGCTTTAAGGTCCCAGACCGCCGATCCCACCGTGACAAACCTGCCTGGGTCATGTTCGATTGGCTTAAGAACAATGTCGTTTTGGGAGGACATCATGCGCCAAAAATCGGCGAACCAGGATCAGGCGGCCCTGAAGGCCGAGTTCGACGCGGGCCGGTTGTCACGGCGCAGCTTCCTGCGTCAGAGCGCTGCGCTTGGCGTGGTGGCCGCAGCACCGCTCAGCCTTGGCGCTCATCACGCCGCAGCGCAGGCGGCTGAGCGCTACGATTACGTGATCATCGGCGCAGGCTCGGCAGGCTGTGCCCTGGCCGCGCGCCTGTCCGAGGATGCCGACAAGAGCGTTCTTGTCCTCGAAGCAGGCCCGCCCGACGAAAACCAGTTCATCCATATTCCCGCGGCGTTTCCCAACCTGTTTCTGAGCGAGCTTGACTGGGCCTACACCACCACGCCGCAGGAACATTCCGAGGGCAAGGTGCTCTACTCGCCGCGCGGCAAGGTTTTCGGCGGATCAAGCTCGATCAACGCGATGATCTACAAGCGCGGCAATCCGGCCTGTTTTGACGATTGGGGAAAGGACAATCCGGGCTGGAGTTATGCCGACCTGCTGCCGGTCTTCAAACGCTCGGAGAACAACGAGCGCGGCGCGGATGACGTGCATGGCGTGGGCGGCCCGTTGAACGTCGCCGATCAGCGCGACCCGAATGTGTTGAGCAAGGCTATGGTCACGGCCGCGGTCGAGGCGGGCTATCAGGAACGGCTGGATTTCAATGCCGGTGCGGATCAAGAGGGGTTCGGCCTCTACCAGGTCACCCAGAAGGGCGGTTTTCGCCATTCCGCCGCGTCGGCCTTTCTGCACCCGGCGCTGGAGCGCGACAACATCGCCATTCAGGCCCAGGCGCATGTTCAAAGCCTGATCGTCGAAAATGGCCGCTGCACCGGGGTGCGCTTTGTCGCGGGCGATCAGACGCTCAGCGTCATGGCGGATGCCGAGGTGATCCTGTCGGCGGGCGCCTATGGCTCGCCGCAGATCATGCTTCTGTCAGGGATTGGGCCGAAGGAGGAGCTGGACGCGCTCGGCATTCCCGTGCTGCATGACCTGCCCGGCGTGGGCAAGAACCTGCAGGACCATCTCATGGCGCCGGTTGCCTATGCCTGCACCCAGCCGGTCACCCTGGCGCATGCGACCGCACCGGAGGAAGGTGCCAAGCTGATGGAACAGGGCATGGGGCTGCTGACCTCCAATATCGGCGAGGCCGGCGGCTACCTGACCGTGATGGAGGACGCCCCGGCGCCCGATCTGCAGTTTCACTTTGCGCCGACCTGGTTCATCTCGGATGGGGCCGGCAACCCGACCGATGGCGCTGAAGGCTTTTCGATGCTGCCCGGGCTGGTCGGCACACGCTCGGTCGGAGAGCTGACACTCGCCTCGGCCGATGCCGCCGACAAGCCCAAAATCAACCCCAATGCCCTTGCCGATCCGAAGGATCTGGAGGTCCTGGTCGAGGGTGTGAAGATCGCGCGCAAGATCTTGACCTCTCCGGCGCTCGACGGGTTCCGGGGCGAGGAGCGGTTCCCCGGCGCGGCCGTGCAGTCAGATGACGAGATCCGCGCCTGGCTTCGCGGGAACATTCAGACGATCTATCACCCCGTGGGCACCTGCAAGATGGGCTCGGACGACATGGCGGTCGTGGATGCCGAACTGAAGGTGTATGGCATCGAGGGTCTGCGTGTTGCGGATGCGTCGATCATGCCGACGATCATCAATGGCAACACCAATGCCGCGTCGATCATGATCGGCGAGCGCGCGTCGGATTTCATCCGGCGCTGAGCGCAGCGTGAGGAGGTGCGGCCCTGCCAATGCCGCAGGGTCGCGGCAGGGCCTGAAAGCGTGGGGCCTGAAAGCGTGGGGCCGGACAGCGTGGGGCTGCCCTAGCCAGCCGTCAGCAGTGCGGGAAGGCCGGTGACCTCTCCCTCCCGGATCACATCGGGCGCATAGGCTTTGCGGCTGTAGACCTCGTTGACCATGGGCTCGAAGGTCGCCAGCGGCTCCATCGGATAGTCGGGGTCGAAGCTCGACTGGTCCCAGTGTTCGCAAAACGCCGCACAGGTGTCGAAGAGGGGGTGGTCACGGTAGCGGTCCCGGGCATTGCGGTCCCAGCCGTAATGGTGGCCGTAATAGAGCGTCTGGAAAACCCCATGATGCTCCACGGTCCACGAGACCTCCCAGCGCAGAAAGGGGCGCAAGACCTCCGCCGACATCCGGTCATGGTTCTGCGGGGCCAGCCCGTCGCCCACATCGTGCAACAGCGCACCGACGACCCAGTCGATATCGGCCCCCGCGCGCAGCGCCCGTGTGCCCGATTGCAGCCCGTGCTGCAGCCGGGTGATCTTGTAGCCCTCCAGCGTAACCTCTCCCGCACGGCGCAGCTCGTCCAGCACCCGCGCGCCCGTCATCGCAAGGAACGGCTTTTCCAGCCGCTCGAGCATCTCGTAATCGTCCTTTGTGCCGTCTTTCATGGCCGTGAAACTGACGGTCTCGCTCATGCGGTGCCTCCGACATCATAAAGATCGAGCGATTGCTCGGCCCCCGCCGCCAGCGTTGCGGCCTGGCCTTCCAGAATGCGGTCGTAAAGCGCCAGATCGCTGGGATGAAAAAGCCCGCGCGGTCCGGCGATGCAATCCCACCCACCGGCGCGCACCTCGCCGCGCACCGGCATGGCCCAGTCGCGCCCGGGGGCGTGGTCGCGCACGCCCGGGGTCACATAGCGGATCGCCAGCCCGATGCGCCGGTCATCGCTGCCATTTGCCCCCGACGCGTGAAAACAGCGCCCGTGATGAAGCGACAACTCTCCGGGTCTCAGCGGTCCATACACAGCTTTGCCTTCATCGATGCCGCCGATCTCCTGGCCACGGCTGAGCAGATTGTCCTCGGCGAACGTGTCGGCATGGGCCACAATGCCGCCCTTGTGGCTGCCGGGTATGAAGCGCATGCACCCGGCCTGGACCGACACATCCGACAGCGCCACCCAGGCGGTGACTTCGTCATCGGTCTCGCCCATGCCCCAATAGGTGATGTCCTGATGCCAGGATACCGTCTTGGTGCTCTGCGCTTCCTTTATGAAAAGTTCCACCGACCATGCCAGCAGATCTGGTCCGAGAACCCCTTCAACGATGTCCAGAATTGCAGGCGTCCGCGCCAGATCGGCCAGAAGCGGGATCACGACATGGCCGTTCACGCGAAAGAACTGCTTGAGGTCATGCGGGCCGGAACCATCGGCATGTTCCGCCTCCAGCGCCTCGATCGCAGCGCGCAGCGTGGCAACCTCCTGGGTCGAAAAAACCGGCAGACCGGAAACGAAGCCGTTCTGTTTGTAGGTGTCGATATAGCCAGCGGATCGGTCCAGCATCTCAGCCTCCTTTGGTACCGGAACGATACCCGATCGTGCGGTGAGGAAAAGCCGCTTGTCTTTGTGGCTTTGCACAGGCTGGCTTGTCCTGCACCCTGTGAGGTGCTCCCCGATCCTTGGACAGGATCTGGCGGTTTCTAAGCTACTCTCCGGGTCTCCTGGTCTGGTTGCGTGATCGTCGTGCCGATGCGGTAAACCACGCCCGGCGGCTGTCCGTCGAGGGCGGCGTGAGGCCGCC
>JBCBKN010000148.1:0-9876 GCA_038521775.1 Pseudomonadota bacterium
CAGCGCGATCCGGGCCTCTGGCATCTGACAGCCGATCCAAGCGCGGCGCTGCAGGCCGATCTGACCGCGGGCCTTGGCGACCGCACGCCAATCCGGCGACGCTGGTTGCTCGCCGAGGCAGCCGGCGCGCCTGTCGGCATTGCGCACACCATCCAGCTCCCCGTCCCGCCGATCTATGCCGGCGCCTTCGGCCCGCCCGGCCTGATGATGGAGGCAAGCTGTGTGGCCGAGACCGCGCCGCCTGGCACACACGCCGCATTGCTGGCCGCGGCCGAGGCGGATTTGACCGCATCGGGCAGCCAGATCCTCCTGGCCGCCTCGACCCCCGGCGATGCGTGGGAGGAGGTGTTTTCCGCTTCAGGCTATGCGCCGATCACCCGGTACATGGCGCGCAGCGGGCTGCGGGCCGCACCCGGGCCGGACGGGTCGACCGCCGAGCGAAACGCAGCACAGCTGGCAGGCCTGGAGCCAGCGGACCGGCGCTCAGCAAACCCGCCGCAAGCAAACCCGCCGCAAGCAAACCCGCCCATATCGGACAGCCCGGACCCACCGCGCGCGGCAACAACGCAGGACATTGCGGAGATCGTCACGCTCAGCGCGCGCCATCGGCAGATCCTGCACCGGCTCGACGGGTTCTGGGCCCCGCATCCCGAGGCCGATGCGCGCTTTGGCGCCTGGATGTCAAAAAGCCGGACCCTGCCGGACCGGGACATGATCGTCACCGAGTTCTTCACCGAGATCGTCACCGAGATCGTCACTGGGCAGGAGGGCGGTCTGACTGGCTATGCCATTGCGCAACCTGCAACCGCGCTGCATTTGCCCGCGCCGCATGACGTGGGGCCGGTGGGGTTCATCGATGATTTTTTCCATGTCGCGCTTGACGATCCCCAAGCGCTGCCCGGGCGCGAGCTGATCCGTCGGGACGCAGCAGCGCTGCTGGGCGCCGCCGAAACCGCCCTGGCCGCGCGCGGAAAGACCGCCGCTTTGGTGGTCTGTCCGGCGGCATGGCGCTCGAAAACCGCCCTGCTTGCCGACGCGGGGTACCGCATCGCGCTGAGCTGGTCGATCAAGCGAGGCCGGTCAGCTTAGCGGGGCCGAAGCGCGGGGCGGCCAGAACATGGCTCCCGGCGCCACGGACCGCGCCCCGCGCAAAATCGCGCGAGCCGCCTATGCCGTGCCCAGCTCGGCCGTCGCCTCGATCTCGACCAGGGCACGATCCTCGACCAGCGCACTGACGACGACCATGGTCATGGCCGGGAAATGCCGGCCCAGAACCGCGCGATAGACCGCCCCGATTTCAGACTGGCGCGCGACATATTCGCGCTTGTCGGTCACATACCAGGTCAGCCGGGTGATGTGCTCGGCCCGCCCGCCCGCGGCCTCGACCACCGCGAGGATGTTGCGCAGCGCCTGCTCCATCTGGCCGATGAAATCATCGGTCTCAAAGACCTGCTCGGCCGTCCAGCCGATCTGTCCGCCGACATAAAGCCGGCCATCCTCGGTCAGCACGCCATTGGCATAGCCCTTGGCCCGCGCCCAGCCCTCGGGGTGAACGATCCTGTGCATCTCAACCCTCCTCATGCTTCGGGTCCAGCTCCGCCACAACCCGCCGACGCAGCGCGTCGGGCCAGGGGCGCGCCTTCATCGCCGCCCCGTCGATCCACACCAGGACCGGCCGCGCCGTCAGACGCAGCTCGCCGCCGCAGACCGCCTCGATCAAAAGCTCCAGACTGGCCCCGCCGATCCGGACCGGGCGCAGGGAGAAGTCCAACACATCGCCCATCCGGCTTGCCGCAGGAAACTCCGCCGAGATCGTAACCGTCGGCACGCCATTGCCGTCATGCCGGATGATCTGGCGGAAGTCATGCCCCAGATGGGCAAACCAATCCTCAACCACCGCATTGATCATCTCGAAATAGCGGGGGTAGAAAACGATGCCCGCCGGGTCGCAATCGCCAAACCGCACCGGTCTTGTGACGGAAAACGGCACGCTCACACCCCCAGATAGCGCTCGGTCAGATCCGGGCCCAGCGCGCTGGGTGCGCCGGTCCAGACGGTCGCGCCGCGCTCCAGGATCACGCAGCGATCGACAAAGGCGGTGAGCTCACCGAGCGATTTGTCGACGATCAGAATGGCCAGCGACGAGGCCTTGAGCGTTCGGATCGCGGTCCAGATCTCGCGCCGCACGGTGGGCGCCAGCCCCTCGGTCGCCTCATCAAGGATCAAGAGCCGGGGGTTGGTCATCAGCGCCCGCGCGATGGCAAGCATCTGCTGCTCGCCGCCCGAGAGCGTGCTGGCCATCTGCCGGCGCCGCTCGGCCAGCCGCGGAAACAGGGCCTCGACCCCGACACGGTCCCACTTGCCCGGGCGCGCGGCGGCGATGAGGTTTTCGGCCACGGTGAGGTTGGGAAAGCAGCGCCGCCCCTCGGGCACCAGCCCCAGCCCCAGCCGGGCGGCGCGATGCGATGTCATGCTGCCCAGATTGCGCCCGGCAAAGCCGATCTGCCCGTCGCGATGGGGCAGCATGCGGCAGATGCAGCGGATGGTGGTGGTCTTGCCCATGCCGTTGCGGCCCATCAGCGCCACCGCCTCGCCCGCCGCCACGCTCAGATCGACGCCAAAGAGCGCCTGCGCGCGGCCATACTGGGCGGTGAGGCCCTGGACCGACAACAGCGCGCTCATGCCGCCTCGCCCAAATAGGCCTCCTGCACCTCGCGATTGGCCCGGATCTCGGCCACAGAGCCCGAGGCGATGATGCGGCCATAGACCAGCACGCTGATCCGATCAGCCAGGGCAAAGACCGCATCCATGTCATGCTCGACCAGAAGGATCGGCGCTTCGGCCTTCAGACGGGCAAGCAGAGCGGTCATCTCGCGCGCGCCATCCGGGCCCATGCCGGCCATCGGCTCGTCAAGCAGGAAGGCCCGCGGCTTCATCGCCAGCGCCAAGGCCATCTCCAACCGCCGCCGCTCGCCATGCGAGAGATCGGCGGCACGCACGGTCTCGCGCCCTTCAAGCCCGACCCTGGCGATGTGGATCTGCGCCGGGCCGACCAGCGCTTGCGTGCGCAACGCCCGGCGCAGAAAGCGCCAGCTGAGGCCCTGGGCGCCCTGCACGCAGAGCACGACATTCTGCAGCACGCTGAATTCGGGTGCGACGGCCGAGATCTGGAAGCTGCGCGCCAGCCCGGCCCGGGCCCGTGCGGGCGCATCCAGCCGGGTGATGTCGCGCCCCTGAAACCGGATCTCGCCGGCATCGGGCGCAAGCTCGCCGGTGATCTGCTTGATCAGGGTCGATTTGCCCGCCCCGTTGGGGCCGATCAGGGCGTGGATCTCCTCGCGCCGCAGATCGAGCGTGACCGCATCGGTGGCCTTCAGCGCGCCAAAGCGCTTCTCCAGCCCGCGGATCGCCAGCACCGGTTCAGCCATGCGCGGGCCTCCCCGCCACCAGGCCGATCAGCCCGCCGCGCGCATAGAGCACAACGCCCAGGAGCAGGAAGCCCAGCAGCGCCTGCCAGTACTCCGACACCCCGCCCAGCGCATGCTCCAGCACCACAAAAAGCGCCGCGCCCGCAACCGGCCCGAAGAGCCGTGCGACCCCGCCCAGGATCACCAGCACGATGATCTCGCCCGAGGTCTGCCAGGCGAGCATCGAAGGGCTCACAAAGCGGTTGAGATCGGCATAGAGCGCGCCGGCCAGCCCGGTGATCATCCCCGACAGGATGAAGGCGACCAGCCGGATGCGAAAGATCCGGATGCCGGCGGCCGCCACGCGGGAGGGCGATTGGCGCGCAGCCTGCAGCGCAAGCCCAAAGCCCGCCCCCGAAATCCGCCAGGAGAGGAGCAGCGCGGCCAGCAGTACCGCCATGCAGAGGCCAAAGAACTGCAGCCCATCGAGCGTGTCGAGCCCCGGAAAGCTGTTGCGCAGATAGATCGGCAGCCCGTCCTCGCCGCCATAGGCCGGCCAGGAGATGGCGAAGTAGTACAGCATCTGCGCGAAGGCCAGCGTGATCATGATGAAGAAGATGCCCGAGGTGCGCAGCGACAAGGCCCCGATCACCGCGGCCGCAAGGCCCGAGACGAGGATCGCCACCGGCCAGATGATCAGCATCTGGGTGGTGCCCTCCAGCGCGACGGGCCAGGTCATCAGCGGCTGATAGCTTTGCGCATGGCTGGCCAGAATGCCCGCCGCATAGCCCCCCAGCCCGAAAAACGCCGCATGGCCGAAGCTGACCATCCCGCCCAGCCCCAGCGCGAGGTTGAGCCCCACCGCCGCCAGCGCCAGGATCGCCACCTTGGTCGCCAGGGTGACGATGAAGGGCTCGCCCTGGCCCGACGCCACGACCGGCACAGCAATGAGCGCGATCAGCAGGACCGCATTGAACGCCATCTCGCGGGTCATGCCGGTCTCCCGAACAGACCCGAGGGGCGCAGGATCAGCACCGCGGCCATCAGGATATAGATGAGCATGGAGGCGAGCGCCGAGCCCACGCCCATCGCCTCGGAGGGCGGCATGATCAGCCCAAAGGCCTGGGGCAGCAGGAACCGGCCCAGCGTGTCGGTCAGCCCCACCAGGATCGCCCCGACCAGCGCGCCGGAGATCGAGCCCACCCCGCCGATGACGATCACCACAAAGGCCAGGATCAGCACCGGCTCGCCCATGCCCACCTGCACCGACTGGATCGCGCCGACCATCGCGCCGGCGACCCCGGCCAGCGCGGCGCCCAGCGCAAAGACCACCGTGTAGAGCACCCCGATATTGACGCCCAGCGCCGCGATCATCTCGCGGTCGCTCTCGCCCGCGCGAATGCGGATGCCCAGCCGTGTGCCCGCGATCAGCCAGAAGAGGAGTGCCGCGACCACGAGCCCGGCCAGGATGATTGCCAGCCGGTAGAGCGGGTATTCGATGCCGCCGGGCAGCATCACCGCGCCGGAGAGCATGGCCGGCGGGTCGAGAAACAGCGGGAAGGAGCCGAAGATCCAGCGCGTGCCTTCCGAAAAGATCAGGATCAGCGCGAAGGTGGCCAGCACCTGGTCGAGATGGTCGCGATCGTAAAGCCGCCGGATCACCGCGACCTCGATGATCGCACCGGCCGCTGCCGCGGCGGCGATGGAGGCCGCAAGCCCCAGCCAGAACGAGCCCGTGGCACCGGCCACCCAGGCACAGGCAAAGGCCCCGATCATATAGAGCGAGCCATGCGCGAGGTTGATGAGCCCCATCACGCCGAAGACCAGCGTGAGCCCCGCGGCCATCAAAAACAGCATCACGCCGAATTGCAGCCCGTTGAGGATCTGCTCGATAAAAAGGGTGAGGGTCACGCGCCGACCCCATGCTCGGCCATGATCTTGCGCGCCGCGGCAACCAGATCGGCGTTGCTTGTCGCCGGCCGGCCATCGGGCATATGGGTGACATCCTCAAGCCCGATCCGGGTGTCTAGCCCCAGCGCCGCGGCCCGCGCCACCATCGCCCAGGCCGAGCGCCCCTCGCCATGCAGCAGGATCGGCCGGTCGATGCCGGCATCGGCCAGCATGGCCAGGATCGTATCGGCCTCGCGCAAGGCCGCCTCTGAGGCGACATCCTGCATCTCGATCATGATGCGCAGGCAGGCGGAAGGCGCGGCCTCGGCCAGAAACCGCGCCGCATCGGTCTGGTTCCAGAGCCCCGCCTCAATGCCCACCCCTTGCCGGGTGAGCAGCGTCATCACCTCCAGCGCGTCCGGCTCGCCCAGATTGACCGAGGCATAGTCGGGTTGCGTGGTCCAGGCCGCCATGCTGGCGTGACGGGCGCGGCCGCCCGGCGCGATCCAGGCCCCGGTGCCGATGCCCACCGGCAGGCCGGGCAGCGCTGCGCGCACCGCGTCGAGCGCGGCGGCAACATCGCCGGGCGCCAGGCTTTCGGCGCCATCGGGCCCGCGGGGATGGATGTGCAGCTCAGCAGCACCGGCCGCCACCGCGGCGGCGGCCTCGGTCGCCAGGGCCGCCGGGGTCACCGGCAGCCCCGCCACCTGCGCGGGGTCATGGGCGCCATTGAGGCACGCCTGCAGCACAAACTCGCTCCCGGCCAGTTCGGGCCCTACATGCTGCACTCACCCGCATAGGCGTCGGCATGGTTTTCAAGTGCGACGCTGATGATCTTGTTGGTCAGCACATCGCCCTCCTTGACCACCTCGCGCACATAGATGCTCTGGATCGGATGATGGTTGGGCCCGAAGGCAAACGGCCCGCGGACGGATGCGAATTCGGCCGCCCGCAGCGCCTCGCGGAAGGCCGCGGGATCGGACGTATCGGCCGTTTCCATGGCCGAGATCAGCAGGTTCGCCGTGTCAAACCCTTGGCTTGCGTAAAGCGAGGGCAACCGGCCGTACTCGGCCTCAAACGCCGCAACGAAAGCCGCATTGGCCGCATTGTCGATGTCCTTGGACCATTGCGAGGTGTTGCGCACGCCCAACGCGGCATCGCCCACCGCCTGCAAGATCCCCTGATCGAAGGAAAAGGCCGGGCCGACCAGCGGGATATCGACGCCCGACTGGGCATATTGTTTCAGGAACGCGATGCCCATCCCGCCGGGCAGGAAGAAGAACACGCTGTCGGCCCCCGAAGCGCGGATCTGGGCGATCTCGGCGGCATAATCGGTCTGGCCGAGCTTGGTGTAGAGCTCGCCCGCCAGCGCGCCTTCGTAAAACCGCTTGTAACCGGTCAGCGCATCCTGCCCCGCCGGATAGTTGGGTGCGAGGATAAAGCTGTTTTCAAACCCCGCCGCCACCGCATAGGCACCCGCCGCCTCATGCAGATTGTCGTTCTGCCAGGCCACGTTGAAGTAATTCTCATGACAGCCCCGCCCGGCCAGCGCCGAGGGCCCGGCATTGGGCGAGAGGTAAAAGACCCCCTGGCGGACCGCGGCCGGCACCACCGCCATGGCAAGGTTCGACCAGATGATGCCGGTCAGCACATCGACCTGTTCCGACTGGATCATCTTATCGGCAAGCTGCACCGCAATGTCGGGCTTGCGCTGATCATCCTCGATCACAAGCTCAATATCGCTCGCCTCGGCCATCTTCAGCGCCAGGGCAAAGCCGTCGCGCACATCGATGCCCAGCCCCGCACCGCCGCCCGAAAGCGTGGTGATCATCCCCACCTTCAGCGTCTCGGCCTGCGCCGCACAGGCCATCGCGGCCAGTGCCGCGGCCAGTCCCAATGCCTTCATCTCACTCTCCCTGTTTGTTCGGGCGCATCAGGCCCGCTCTTTCAGTCGGAATCGCTGGATCTTGCCGGTCTCGGTCTTGGGCAACCCGTCCGTAAAGACCACCCGGCGGGGATATTTGTAAGGGGCAATCGCCGCCTTGACATGATCCTGCAGCGCCTTGGCGGTGAGCGGATCGGCCGTGGCCCCGGGGGCGAGCACAACATGCGCCTCGACGATATGGCCCCGCTCGGCATCCGGAGCGCCGATCACCGCGCATTCGGCCACCGCGTCATGGGAGAGCAGCGCGGCCTCCACCTCGGGCCCGGCAATGTTGTAGCCCGCGCTCACAATCATGTCGTCATTGCGCGCGGCAAAGTGGAAATAGCCCGCCTCATCCTGCCAGAACGCATCGCCGGTGATGTTCCAGCCATCCTGCACGTACCCCGCCTGGCGCGCATCGGCGAGATAGCGACAGCCCGTGGGCCCGCGCACCGCCAGCCGCCCGACCTCGCCGCGGGGCATCTCGGCGCCATCCGGCCCGACCACCTTGGCCGCATAGCCCGTCACGGGCCGGCCCGTGCAGGACGGGCGGTGATCGTCAAAGCGGTTGGAGATGAAGATATGCAGCATCTCGGTCGCCCCGATCCCGTCGAGCATCGGCTTGCCGGTTTTTGCCATCCAGGCGTCATAGACCGGGGCAGGCAGCGTCTCGCCGGCCGAAACCGCGGCGCGCAGGGACGACAGATCCGCCCCCTCCTCCATCGCCTGCAGCATCACCCGATAGGCGGTGGGCGCGGTAAAGCAGACCGTGGCGCGAAACTCCTCGATGATCTCGATCAGGTTCGGGGGCGAGGCGTTTTCCAGCAGGGTCGCCGCCGCCCCAAAGCGCAGCGGAAAGATCGCCAAGCCGCCCAGCCCGAAGGTAAAGGCGAGCGGGGGCGAGCCGATGAAGATATCCTCGGGCGTGACCCCCAGCACCTCGCGCGCATAGCCATCGGCGATGATCAGAAGATCGCGGTGAAAATGCATCGTCGCCTTGGGCGTGCCGGTGGAGCCTGAAGTGAAGCCCAAAAGCGCCACATCATCCCGCCCCGTCGGCACGGCCTCGAACTGCACCGGTTTGGTCAGGGCCAGCCGGTCAAGCTCGGCATCGTGATTGGCGGTGCCGTCGAACCCCACCACGGTGGTGAGAAACCGGCTTTCCTTGGCGCAGGCGGTCAGCGCATCCATCAGCCGCGTGTCGCAAAGCGCATGGGTGATCTCGGCCTTGTCGACGATCGCCGTCAGCTCGCCTTCGCGCAGCATCGGCATGGTGTTGACCACGACGGCACCGGCCTTGGTGGCGGCCAGCCAGCAGGCGACCATGGCCGGGTTGTTGGCCGAGCGGATCAGCACCCGGTTGCCCGGCTTCACCCCCAGATCGGCGACCAGCGCATGGGCCAGCCGATTGGTCCAGTCGGCAAGCTCCTTATAGGTGCGCCGCCGCCCATTGCCGATCAGCGCGGTCCGGTCGCCAAAGCCGCGCGCGACCATCGCATCGGTGAGCTCCACGGCCGCGTTCAGCCGCTCGGGATAGTCGAACCCTGCGAGCTGGAACTCCGGCCATTGCGCAGGCGGCGGCAGGTTGTCCCGCGCAAAGCTGTCGGTATGGGCGGTGGGACCCAGCGTCATTCATTCGCCTCGGGCGGCAGGAAATCGACCTCATGCGCGGCCGAGGCGGCAAGCACGGCCTCGATATCGCTCATATTGTGCAGGGTGCGGAAAAGATCGGGCAGCTTGCCGGCGGGCGAGACCCAGAAAAGCGCCCGCACCGGCGCATCGCTCTTGTTGAAATAGCCATGCGGCACGCCGCGCGGCATGCGCACCAGATCGCCGGCATGCGCGGTCTGCCAGACGCCATCGAGCTTCAGCTCAAGCTGGCCTTCCTGAACCAGGATGAACTCATCCTGGGTGGGATGCACATGCACCGGCACGTTCTGGCCGGGCTCGGAATTGGCCTCAAAGGAAAAGCTGCTCGCGCAAAGCGATTTGGGAAAGTAACGCTGCCCCAGGATGTTCCACTCAACCCCATCGAACCCAGTGCCATTGCGGGTGATCCCGCCATCCAATGCATCGGTCATCGCCGCCTCCCTCGCTCAGCCCATCGTCTGACGGGCAATCACAATCTTCTGCACATCCGAGGCGCCCTCATAGATCCGCAAGGCCCGGATCTCGCGGTAAAGGCTCTCCACGATCTGGCCGCGCCGCACCCCGTCGCCGCCATGGAGCTGCACCGCCGTGTCGATCACCCGCTGTGCGGCCTCGGTGGCGTAAAGCTTGGCCATCGCGGCCTCGCGGCTCACCCTTGGGGCGCCCATATCCTTGGTCCAGGCCGCGCGGTAAATCAGCAGCGCGGCGGCATCGATCTCCAGCGCCATATCGGCGATATGCCCCTGAACCATCTGCAACTCGCCCAAGGGCGCACCGAAAAGCTGCCGCTCGCGCACGCGCTTGAGCGTCTCGTCGAGGGCCCGGCGGGCAAAGCCCAGCGCCGCGGCCGCCACCGTGGCGCGGAACATATCGAGGACCGACATCGCGATGCGAAACCCCTGCCCCGGTTCGCCGATCAGCGCATCGCCCGGCAGCCGCACCTCATCGAGCGTCAGACGGGCCAGCGGATGCGGGGCAATCACCTCCAGCCGCTCGGCAACCGCG
>JBCBKN010000149.1:0-9814 GCA_038521775.1 Pseudomonadota bacterium
ACCGTGGAGAATTCGACGGCGACCGTGACCTCGCCCTCGGGCAGCCGATCTTCGGCGACATCCTGCACCGAGGCGGAGGTCTTGCCCTCCTCGTTCTTTTCAACAACCAGCGCCTTGAACATCCGCCTCTCCCCTTTCAGCTGCGCAGCGTTCCGCCGCTGGCCTTTGCAACCGCTGCCACCACCTTCTGGGCGACAGCATCGATATCCTCTTCGGTGAGCGTGGCCTGCCGGGGCTCCAGCCGCACCGCGATGGCGAGCGATTTCTTGCCCGCCCCAAGCTGGGCCTCGGCCTGCGGGCCGGCAAAGACGTCGAAAAGATCGGCCCGCGCGATCAGCGCCTTGTCGGCCCCGCGGGCGGCACGCAGCACCGTCTCGGCTTCGCAACGCGCGTCAACGACAAAGGCAAAGTCGCGCTCGACCGCCTGCAGGTCAGAGACATCGAGCGCTGCCCGGGTCGTGCCCTTGGCCCGGGCGGGCGGCACGCGGTCGGGATAAACGAGGGCGACGACCGCCGGGCCGCGCAGATCGCAGGCGGCCAGCGTTTGGGGGTGCAGCTCGCCGATCAGCGCGAGGCGCAGCTTGGGGCCAAGGCAGAGCCACCCCGCCCGGCCCGGATGCAGCCAGCCCGGCAGATCATCGCGCAGCACCATCAACCGGTCGGCCGGTGCCCCGGCCGCCGTCACCGCGTCGAGCGCATCGGCCTTGGCGTCCATCACATCGACCGGGCGGCGCGCGCCATAGGGGCTGCGCGGTGCCGTGCTGCCCAGACGCAGCAGAACCGCCATAGCCTCTTCCTCGCCCGGCTCGCCCCCGGCAAAGCCCTGCCCCAGCTCAAAAAGCGCCAGATCGGCAAATCCGCGCGCCTGGTTGCGCGCCGCCGCGGCCGCAAGGCCGGGCAGCGGGCTGGGGCGCATATGGCTCATTTCCGACGAGATCGGGTTTTCGAGCGCAACCGCCGCATCGCCGCCACCAAAGGACGCGGCCTCCTTGGCCGAGATGAAGGCATAGCTCACGCATTCATTCGCGCCGCGGGCGGCCAGGGCGCGGCGGATCCGTCCGGCCCGCTTTTGCCCGGCGGTCAGGGTGCGGCGGGTGATGCCCTGGGAGGGGCGCGGCAGCGGCTGTGCCTCAAGCTTGGTGAGCGAGGCCACGCGCGCAACCTCCTCAACCAGATCCGCCTCGCCGCCAATGTCGGGCCGCCAGGACGGCACGGCGACATCGAAGCGCCCGCTGCCCGAGACCTCAAAACCCAGATCGGTCAGAATACGGATCTGCTCACCGGCCGGAATGTCCATGCCCACAAGGCTGATCACCCGCTCGGGGCGCAGCGGATAGCTGCGGGCGGTCTCGGGCACCGCCCCGGCCACGACAAGTTCGGAGGGTGTGCCGCCGCAAAGATCGAGGATCATGCGGGTTGCCATCTCCAAGCCCGGAAGGGTGAAGGCCGGATCGACCCCCCGCTCGAACCGATAGCGCGCGTCCGAATTGATGCGCAGCCGCCGGCCGGTCGCCGCGGTCAGCGTCGGGTCCCAATAGGCGCTTTCCACAAAGACATTGACCGTGGCCTCGGTGCAGCCGGTGGGTTTGCCGCCCATGATGCCGGCGAGCGACTCAACCCCCTCGGCATCGCGGATCGCAAGCATCCCGGGCTCAAAGACATAGGTCTTGTCGTCAAGCGCCAGAAGCTGCTCGCCGCCATCGGCAAAGGCCACCCGCAAGGCCGCCCCCTTGATCAGATCGGCATCGAAGACATGCAGCGGCCGGTTGCGGTCGAAGGTCATGAAATTGGTGATGTCGACCAGGGCCGAGATCGGCCGCAGACCGATCGCGCGAAGCTGGCGTTGCAGCCAGGCGGGGCTGGGGCCGTTCGTCACACCGCGGATCACGCGCCCGGCAAAAAGCGGACAGGCGCGGGGGGCGACATCGGCATCCAGCGTCACGCGCACCGGGCAGGGAAAAGCGCCCGGCACCGGGTCGATGCCCGGCGTGATCACCTGGCCCAGCCCGCGCGCGGCAAGATCGCGGGCGATGCCCGCCACGCCCAGCGCATCGGGCCGGTTGGGGGTGATGGCGATCTCGATCACCGGATCGTTGAGCCCCGCCCAGTCGATATAGCGCGCGCCAAGCGGCGCATCGGCGGGCAGATCGATGATCCCGTCATGATCGTCCGACAGCATCAGCTCACGCTCCGAGCAGAGCATGCCGTTGCTTTCCACCCCGCGGATCACCCCGGGCTTGAGATCAACCCCAGTTCCCGGCACATGCGTGCCCGGGGGCGCAAACACGCCCAACAGCCCGGTGCGGGCATTGGGCGCGCCGCAGACGACCTGCACCTCTTCGGACGTGCCGTCCGGCCCGTCGGGCCAGACCTCAACCCGGCAGACGCGCAGCCGGTCGGCATTGGGGTGCTGGCTGGCCTCGATGACCCGCGCGATGCGAAATGCGCCCAGCGTCGCGGCCGGATCGCCGATCTCTTCGACCTCAAGACCAAGATCGGTCAGCGCCAGGCCGATCTCCTCAATGCCGGCCTGGATGTCCAGATGGGTCTTCAGCCAGGAGAGGGTGAACTTCATAACAGGCGCCCGCGCAGTTTATCTGCGCGGGTCTAGCAACTCACCCAGTCGAGGTGAAGCGGAAAAGACCCCGTGGCGAGGCGGGGATCAGGACCCGGTCCGGTTGCGCTCCCAACAGCTCAGCGCCGCACTCAGCGCGCGCGACGAGCCGGTCAGATCCACGGTATACTTGGCATTGTTCCAAAGCGTGATCTGAAGGTTCCGCGCCCGCTTGAGATCGTCATAGAAGGTTCGGTAGCGCCCCCCGGGCACGGTCAGATAGAGCACGCTGGCCCGCGGTGCCGTGGCATTGCCGCGCCGCGGTGTCGAGCTGGCCAGCCGGTAGGTGTTGCCCCGCACGCGGATCACGCTGGTGCCCTGCCGCGCGTCCCATCGAAAGCGGAAATCGCTTCGAAAAAAGACCACATCCATCCGGTTGCCATATAGGCGCACCGAGAACTGGGCGTTGGAGTAGTATCGCGACGCCACGCAGGAGGTGACGGTGCGCGAGACATTGTATTCGTAAAGCCAATTGCCGAACTGGCGCGATTCGACCACACGCGCCGTGGCAGGCAGGGCGTGGATCGACAGAACGGCCGCTGCAAGGACGGCCAGACATAGGCGGATCATGGTTCCTCTCGCTCGTGAATCACTTTCACCTGTGAGAGAATAGCAAGGAATCAGCCAAAGCCATGGCACAGCAATGCCGGGCCGTGCGCCAGATCACGCCCAGGCCTGGCCGCTGGCATGCGCCAGCCTGCGCCTTTGGCCCCAGGCCGCAGGGTCGATGCCAGCCTGGCCTGGGCCTCAGCCGCCGCTCAGGCCGCCATGCAGGGTCGGCTGATCGAGAACCGAAAAGCCGTAATGGCGCAGCCAGCGCAGATCGCTGTCAAAAAAGGCCCGCAGATCCGGGATGCCGTATTTGAGCATTGCAATCCGGTCGAGCCCGATGCCGAAGGCAAAGCCCTGCCAGCGTTCGGGGTCGATGCCGCCGGCCTCCAGCACCTTGGGATGGACCATGCCGCTGCCCAGGATTTCCAGCCAGTCATTCCCGTCGCCCAGGCGAAGCTGTCCGCCGGTCCAGGAGCAGCGGATATCGACCTCGGCCGAGGGCTCGGTGAAGGGAAAATGGCTGGCCCGGAAGCGCAGCTCGACACGGTCGAGCTCGAAAAAGGCGCGGCAGAACTCCTCCAGCGTCCATTTGAGATTGGCCATGGAGATGTCGCGGTCGATGGCAAGCCCCTCAAGCTGGTGGAACATCGGGGTGTGGGTCTGATCATAATCCGAGCGGTAGACCGGGCCCGGCGCAATCACGCGAAGCGGCGCCCCCTGCGCCTGCATGGCGCGGATCTGCACCGGCGAGGTGTGGGTGCGCAGCACATGCGGCGGGCGGGCATCCTCCGCGCTCCGCGCAAGATAGAAGGTGTCCATCTCGGTGCGGGTCGGATGCTCGGCGGGGATGTTGAGCGCGTCGAAATTGTACCAGTCGCTTTCGATCTGCGGGCCTTCGGCCACCGCAAAGCCCAGATCGGCAAAGATCGCGGCGACCTCCTCCATGACCTGGGCGACCGGGTGCAGCGTTCCCGCCGGCCCAGGCCGGGGCGGCGCGCTCAGATCCTGCCATTCGCCGGCCAGCCGCTCGGCCAATGCGGCATCGGCGCGGGCGGTCTTTGCCTCGGCAATGGCGGTGTTGAGATCGTCCTTGAGCGCGTTCAGCGCGGGGCCGGCGGTCTGGCGCTCTTCGGGCGTCATGCGGCCAAGCTCGCGCATTTTCAGGCTGACCTCGCCCTTTTTGCCAAGCGCTGCGACACGGATATCCTCAAGCGCCGCCTCGCTGCCGGCGGCGGCCACCTGAGCCAGATAACGCGTCTTGATCTCGTCCAAACCATCCATGGGATGCCCCGTTGGCTCCTGCCGTCTTCGCGCAGAGCCCTACGCATCGGCGGCTGAGAAAGCAAGATCCAGGGCTGGGGCATCGGTGACTGTGGCGATCTGGGACGCCTTCGGCGAGAGTATTTGTGCCAAGAAGAAGGAGACGGGCGCGCAAAGCCCGGCTGATCGTGGCGGATCGCGTGCAGGGGGCGCGCGGGGGGGCGCGCAGCGAGGCCACAGCGATCGGTGACGAGGCGCGGGGCTGGGAAACGGAGACGGGACATGGAGATCGCGGTTGCGGGATGCGGGATCGGCGGGCTGGCCGCGGCGGTGTTTCTGGCCCGGGAAGGGCATCGGGTGACCCTTTACGAGCGGTTCGACGCGCCCGCCCCGGTCGGATCGGGCCTGGTGCTGCAGCCGGTCGGGCTGGAGGTGCTGGAGGCCCTGGGTCTGCGCGCAAAGGCCGAGGCGCTGGGCCATCCGATCGAGGCGCTTGACGGGCGCGACGCCGATACCGGCCGGCGCGTGCTCGATGTGCGCTATGATCATGGCGGTGCCGGGCTCAGCGGGTTGGGGATCCACCGCGCCACGCTCTTTTCCGTGCTGTTTGACGCCGCACAAGAGGCCGGGATTGCCATCGAGCCCGGATGCACCCTCACCGGGATGACGGACGGGCAGATGACCTTTGCGCGCGCGGGCGAACCCTTTACGGTGCGCGCGGATGTGAGCGTGGATGCAACCGGCGCGGGCTCTCCCCTGTCGGAGGATCCGGGGCGGGCACTGCCCTTCGGGGCGCTTTGGGCCACGGTTCCGGCCGGTGACGACCCGCAGCCGGCAAAACTGCGCCAGACCTATCGTGGCGCGCGCTACATGGCCGGCATTCTGCCCATCGGCCGCATGCCGGATGCACCGGCGCCGCAGCTTGCGATTTTCTGGTCGCTGCCGCGGGCGGCCTATGGCGCGTGGCGCTCAGCCCCCTTGTCGGCCTGGAAGGCCGAGGCCGGGGCGCTGTGGCCGGAGTTTGCGCCGCATCTGGAGAGCATCGCGCATCATGATGATCTGGTGATGGCCCAGTACCGCCACCGCACGCTGCGGCGCCCGGTCAAGGGACGCTGCGTGCATCTTGGCGACAGCTGGCATGCCACCAGCCCGCAGCTGGGTCAGGGGGCGAACATGGCACTTTTGGATGCGGCGGCCCTGGCAACCGCGCTGGGCGAGACCGACGATATCGATGCCGCGCTGGCGGAATACCGGCGCAAGCGGATCATTCACATCCGGCTCTACCAGCTCATCAGCCAGGTGTTCACGCCGCTTTACCAGTCCGACAGCGACGGGCTGGCGCTGCTGCGCGACCGGGTTCTGGCGCCGAGCGCGCGGCTGCCGGGCATCCGCTGGCTGCTCGGCCGGATGGTCAGCGGCGATCTGATCCTGCCCATCCTGCCCTGAGGCCGCGGGCTCAGGCCAGCGCGGCCTTGGCCTTGTCGACAATCGCGTTGAAGGCGTCGGGCTCATGCACGGCGAGATCGGCCAGCACCTTGCGATCGACCTCCATCCCCGATTTCGTCAGCCCGTTGATGAAGCGCGAATAGGTCATCGTCTCATCATGCGCGCGCACCCCGGCATTGATCCGCTGGATCCAGAGCGCGCGGAAATTTCGCTTGCGGGTCTTGCGGTCGCGGGTGGCGTATTGCATCGCCCGGTCGACCGACTGCTTGGCAACCCGGAAGACATTCTTGCGCCGGCCGGAATGGCCCTTGGCCGCATCGATGACCTTCTTGTGGCGGGCATGGGCGGTGACGCCCCGTTTCACACGTGACATGGGACGGCCTCCTTACCGGTCGTAGGGCATGAACTGCTTGACGATGCGCGTGTCGGGCTCGCTCATCACCGTCGTGCCGCGCGCATTGCGGATGAATTTGCGCGTGCGCTTGATCATGTTGTGGCGCTTGCCGGCCTGGCCGACCTTCACCCGGCCCGAGGCCGTCACCTTAAAGCGCTTCTTGGCGCTCGACTTGGTCTTCATCTTGGGCATTTCGCTCTCCGTCTGACAGCCCGTCCAGCGGGGCACCCCAAAGCGGGGTCAAAGAAGCGACACGGCAGCCCTGTCGGCCGGCCGCTTCGGGTTCGGAACGCGGTCTATAGGCAAGCTGCGGGGGCGGTGCAAGGGGCTTCAGACCCCGGGCGAGCGGGCGGTGAAGACGCGGACATAATCGCCCGGGCTCCAGGCCAGCCACTCGACATTGAGCTGGAAGGGGTTGTCGGGGTCGATCCAGACCCGGTCCTCGCCCTCAAGCCCGCGCAGACCGGGGTTGAGATAGGTGATCGCGGTGTTGGCCAGGAAATCGGTCGCCTGCAGCGTCCAGAAGCTGGTGGCAACGCCCAGGATCGGCGCGTCGAACTCCACCCAGCCCTGCTGCCATGCCACCCCGGCGGGATCGAAGAACACATAATGGCTTGCCACCACCGTGCCGGCCGGGATCACCGCGCCATAGGGCTTGCCGGCCGCGATATCGACGCGGATGTCACGGTCCAAGAGGATGTTCTGGTCCTCGTCGAACCCGTAGAGACCGGGGTCCTGGAAGGTGTCGTTCCCAACAGGCCGGGCCTGTGCGGGATCGAGCTTGGCAAACACGCCCGGCTCGCTGCCCCCCGTCACCGCACCATCAAGAATAAACGCCCCGGCAGGCATCGCCGCGACGATCCCGAAAAGTGCCACGAGAGGTCTTGTCCAGCGATGCATGTCCCCAGGCTAGGCCGGCGCATAGGGGGCGGCAAGCGGCGATGCGGGGTCTCACCCGCCGCGGGGCCAGCCGGGATGCAGATCGTCGATCACAATCGCGTGGCGATGCACCCCGCCCTGCCCCGGCCGCCCGACCAGATGCGGGTGATTTGCGGGCAGGTCGGGATGTGCATGCGAGAGCTCGTCTGCCTCGACGCGCCACAAAAGCGCCGCGCCAAGCGTGGCGGCCAGGGCCAGCACCGCCAGGACGAGCAGGATCGGCCCCAGCCCCAGCAGCGCACCGCCCCAGCCTGCCAGCGGATAGGTCAGCAGATAGCAGGCATGCGACAGGGCAAACTGGGCGGTGAACAGCGCCGGGCGGTCCTGGGCATGCGCCGAGCGGCGCAAAAGCCGGCCCGACGGGGTGAGCACCGCCGAAAACCCCACACCCATCAGCGCCCAGAGACCCAGAAGCACCGGCCAGTCGAGCCCTCCGCTCAGCCAGAGCACCAGACCCGCCAACACCGCCACACCGCTCAACAGCGCCGATGCCGCCAGCATCACCGCGCGGTCCGATACGCGGTCAAGCAGCTTTGGCAAAGAGAGGGCCGCGATCATCGATCCCGCGCCGAATGCCCCCAGCGCGACCGCCAGAGCCGTTTCGGAGGCCTGCCCCCCGGCCTGCACCATCACCACGGTGTTCACGATGACAAAGGCCGCCACGGAAGCGGCAGCCAGGCAAAGCGCGAGGAGACCGCGCAGCCTGGGCGTGGCAAGGTAGATCCGGATGCCGATCGTGAGCCGCTCACGAAACGGGCGGGCGGCGGCCTTGCCATCGGCGCGCGGCAAGGTGGTGCGGGCCACCAGAAGGGCCGAGAGCAGGAAGCCCAGAACCGTGAACCCAAAGAGGTTGTAAAAGCTCATCACCAGCAGCAGGAGACCGGCCAGCGCCGGGCTTGCCAGCGTCTCAAGCTCATAGGCAATGCGCGACAGCGACAGCGCGCGGGTGTAGCGACGCTCATCCGAAAGCACATCGGGGATCAGCGCCTGAAAGGCCGGGGTGAAGGTCGCCGATGCGAGCTGCAACAGAAAGATCAGCGCATAGATCTGCCAGACGGCATCGATGAATGGCAGCGCCATCGCCACGGCCGCGCGGCACAGATCGGCCGAAATCAAGAGGATCTTCCGGTCGACCCGTGCAACCAGCGCCCCGATCAGCGGGGCCGCACCCACATAGGCGACCATCTTGATGAAAAGCGCCGTGCCCAGCACCGCGCCGGCCGCCTCGCCGGCCAGAGAGTAGGCCAGTAGTGCCAGCGCTACAGTGAGCAGCCCCGACCCGATAAGTGCGATCACCTGGGCCGCAAAGAGCAATGTGAATGTGCGGGATCGGAGGATCCAGTGCATGGCCGAAATCTAGCATGCCGGGGCGGCTTCGTCTTCCCCCCACTCGAGGCCTGCTTCGCCCCTCCAGGCCAGCCCCGCCAGACGAACCCTCACCGGCGGCGCAAGGCCTGGGCGGCTGTCAGACCGGCTCGCCCTCGAAAATCAGCCGCTCCTGCATCGGGGCGATGCGCAGGATGTTTGTGGAGCCCGAGACATTGAAGGGGATCCCGGCGGTCACGATGATGCGATCGGTCTCGCTGCCGAACTCATCGCGCAAGGCCACCCGAACGGCCGAGATCACCGCATGCTTGAAGCGCTCGACCTCCTCGACGACCACGCAATGCAGCCCCCAGACCAGGCTGAGCTTGCGGGCGGTCGATTTCAGTGGCGTCAGGGCCAGGATCGGCACGCGCGGCTTTTCGCGGCTGACTGCATGGGCGGTGGTGCCGGAATGGGTAAAGCAGGCAATGGCGCGCACATCGGTGGTGTCGGCCACCTCGCGCGCCGCGGCCACGATGGCCGAGCTGACCGAGGGTTTGGAGGGGCTGCGCGACGATTCGATCACCTGGCGATAGGTGTCGTCTTCCTCCACGCTTTCGGCCACCGCATTCATCGTCTGAACCGCCTCAAGCGGGTAGTCGCCGGCCGCCGATTCGCCCGACAGCATCACCGCATCGGCGCCCTCATAGATCGCGGTGGCCACATCCGAGACCTCGGCCCGGGTCGGCATGGGCGAGGTCATCATGCTTTCGAGCATCTGGGTTGCGACGATGACCGGCTTGCCCACCGCCCGGCAGGCCCGGATCAGCCGCTTCTGGATCGGCGGCACGCTTTGCACCGGCAGCTCGACACCGAGATCGCCGCGGGCAACCATGATCCCGTCCGAGACCTCGAGGATCCCCTCGAAATGCTTCATCGCGGCGGGTTTTTCGATCTTGGCGATGATCTGGGCGCGCCCGTCGATGAGCGCGCGCGCCTCGGTCACATCCTCGGCCCGCTGCACAAAGGACAGCGCCATCCACTCCACGCCCAGCTTGCAGGTAAACTCCAGATCCGCGCGGTCCTTGTCCGACAGCGCCCGCAAGGGCAGCACCACATCGGGCACGTTCACGCCCTTGCGGTTGGAGATCTCGCCGCCGACCACGACCTCGGTCTCGGCGACGGTGCCCTCGATCTTGGTGACCCGAAAGCGCAGCTTGCCGTCATTGACCAGCAGGGTCGCGCCGGGTTCGAGCGCCTCAAAGATCTCCGGATGCGGCAGCCGCACGCGCGTCGCATCGCCG
>JBCBKN010000150.1:0-9664 GCA_038521775.1 Pseudomonadota bacterium
CCAGCGGGCCACAGATGCGGCTTTTGGTGGTCACGGATGGACGGCCCGCCAACCTGACCCAGGCGCTGGGTCTGGCCGAGGCGATGGCTGATCATATCCCCGTCCAGATCCCCGTTCAGATCCCGGTTCAGATCCCTGTCCAGATCGCCTGTGCCGAGGTGTCGCTTCGCCCCGGTTTCGACCGCGTGCCGAGCCGCCTGCTGGCGGTTTTGGGACGGTGGGCGTTCCGTGGGCTGCCGGCCGGGGTCCCCGATCTGGTCCTCGGGGCCGGGCGGCGGGGCAACCTGGCGGCCCATGCGCTGGCGCGGCAGGGCGCGCGCGCAGTCGCGGTGCTCGACCCGCAGCTGCCGCGGTCGCGCTTTGCCGCGATTGTGCTGCCCTCGCATGACCGGCGCGCGCAGGAGGGGCCCGCGCATCATGGGCCCCATCACGGGTCCCATCAGGGATCGTATCACGGGTCGCATCAGGGGGCGCATCAGGGGGGGGGCGGCGCTGTGGTGCTGACCACGCTGGGGGCCATGAACCGGCTGAGCCCGCAGGTGCTGGCCGACGCGCCGCGGCCTTTTCCGGAGCTGCCCGCGCCGCGGCTGGCGGTGCTGATCGGCGGCCCCTCGCGCAGTGCGGGTTTCGACGCCGACGCGCTGATTGCCGATCTGGGCCGTTTCACGGGCTGGTCGCTGCTGGGCACCGCCTCGCGCCGCACCCCGCCCGGCCTGCCCGCCAGGCTGCGCGCGGCCTGCCCGGGGCTGTGGCTGTGGGACGGCACGGGGCAAAACCCCTATCCCGGCCTGCTGGCCACGGCAGATGCGGTTCTGGTGACGGCCGACAGCGTGAACATGGCCAGCGAGGCGGCCGCGACCGGCCGGCCGGTCTTTGTCTCTGGGCAGCCCAGCCCGGGCAAGCATGCGCGGTTTCATGCCGCGCTTCAGGCCCATGGCGCCAGCCGACCGGCGGCCGACGCACCCGCGCTCTGGTCCTACACACCGCTTCACGAAGCCGCGCGCGTTGCCCCCCTGGTCTTGACCCGCTTGGGCTTTGCGCAATTTGCGGGGGCGGCGTATAGAGACCTAGACGCAAAGGAGCGCGCGCCATGAGCGAGACCCGCCACACCAGACTTCTGATCATCGGCTCGGGCCCGGCGGGCTACACCGCCGCGGTCTATGGCGCCCGCGCGATGCTCTCGCCGATCCTGGTTCAGGGCATTCAGCCGGGCGGCCAGCTCACCATCACCACGGATGTCGAGAACTGGCCGGGCGATGCCTCGATCCTGGGCCCCGATCTGATGCAGAAGATGGAGCATCACGCCCGCGAGATGGGCACAGAGATCATCGGCGAGCATATCAACAGCCTCGATCTCTCAACCCGGCCTTTCGTGGCGAAGGGCGACAGCGGCGTGACCTACACCGCCGATGCGCTTGTGCTGGCCACCGGGGCACAGGCGAAATGGCTGGGCCTGCCCTCCGAAGAGCGTTTCAAGGGCTTCGGCGTCTCGGCCTGCGCCACCTGCGACGGGTTCTTTTACCGTGGCAAGGAGGTCGCGGTGATCGGCGGCGGCAACACCGCGGTCGAAGAGGCGCTGTTTCTGACCAATTTTGCCTCGAAGGTCACCCTGATCCATCGCCGTGACAGTCTGCGGGCGGAAAAGATCCTGCAGGACCGGCTTTTCAAGCATCCAAAGATCGAGACGATCTGGGATCATGTCGTCGATGAAATTCTGGGCGACAGCGATCCGGCCGGGGTCACCGGGCTGCGCATCGCGCATGCCAAAACCGGCGCGACACGCGAGCTTGCGCTTGCCGGGGTGTTTGTTGCGATCGGGCATGCGCCGGCCTCCGAACTCGTGCGCGAGCAGCTGGAGATGCACAATGGCGGCTATGTCGCGGTCGCGCCCGGGTCGACCCGCACCTCGATCCCCGGTGTGTTCGCGGCGGGCGATCTGACCGACCATATCTACCGCCAGGCGGTCACCAGCGCCGGGATGGGCTGCATGGCGGCCCTCGATGCCGAGAAGTTTCTGGCCGCGGAAGCGGAAGGTCCCTCCGCCCGAACCGACCCGCCCGGAGATGACGGCGCACGCAGCGCCGGGGCTGAGGGCGCGCCACGCGTGGCCGCTCAGTAGCCGCGCATGGGCATGGGGGGCGCCGGCCGGCGCAACAGGCAGGTGCTGAATGTGGTCCCGCATCCCAGCGGACCTCGTTTCGACAGCCCATGCCCCCCGCACCACGCAGGCCCCTCGCACCGCGCCGGCCCCCCGGGCCGCGCAGCCCCCCCGTGCGATGCAAGCCTCCCGCACCAACCCCTGTGCCGCGCAGGCCGCCAAACTCCCGCCCCGTCGTTGGCACCCGCCCTTCCGCCGGCACCTGCCCCGCGCCCGCGGCCCTGTCGGACCCCATGACCAGCCTGTGGCGGGGCGGCTGGACCGGGCGTCTGCGCATCCTGTCGGGGCTGGTGCTCTTTGGCTATGCGCTCCTCTTGCTGGTCAACCATGCCGCCGGGCTGGTCTCGATCGAACTGATGGAGCGGTTGCATGTCTGGCGGGTGGCATTGCTGCGCAGCCTGCCCGGCACGCTGATCATGCTGGCGGCCCTTGGCATCCATCTTGCGCTGGCGCTGATCGGCCTTGCGCGCCGGCGCCAGATGCGCATGCCCTTTTCAAAGGCGGTGCAGGTCCTGCTGGGGCTGACCATTCCGCTGCTCCTCATCCCCTACTTGGTGGAAACCCGCGGTGTGGCCGAGGTGTTGGGCGTGCGCGACGGCACGCCTTACCTGCTCTGGCGCGCGTCGGAGCCTGCCGGCGCGCTGAGCCATCTTGCCCTTGTGCTTTTGGTCTGGGCGCATGCCTGCATGGGCCTGCATTTCTGGCTGCGCGGGCAGCGCTGGTGGGCAGGGGCCCTGCCCGCGGCCACGGCACTCGCGGCGCTGGTGCCGGCCTTTGGCCTGGCCGGGTTCGTAATTGCAATCGGCAAGCTCGACCCGGTGCTGTCCGACCCCAACCTGCGCGACGCGATGCTTGCGGCCATCGGCTGGCGGGCCGATACCGAGGGCTGGATCGACACCACCGCCCGGGGCCTGACCGCGGGGTTTCTTGCCGCGCTGCTTCTTGCCCTTGTCATCAATGTCGGCCGCCGCATGCTGGCGGCGCGCCGCACGGTCGAGGTGCTTTTTGTCGATGGCGCGCGAGTGACCGGATCGGGCGGTATGACCGTGCTCGACATCGCCCAGGCCAACAATGTGCCGATGGTGGCGCTTTGCGGCGGGGCGGGGCGCTGCACCACCTGCCGGGTGATTGTCGAACGCGGGGCCGACAATCTTCCGCCGCCCAGCCGGGCGGAACGCGAAATGCTCGCCAGCATCGGCGCGCCGGAGACCACGCGCCTGGCCTGCCAGATCGTGCCGCGCGGCCCGGTGGCCGTGTTCCGGGTCTATGACATCAAGCATGGGCGCGCCCGGGCCCATGCCTCGACCGGGATCGAACGGCGCATGGTGATCCTCTTTCTGGACATGCGCGGCTTTACCGCACGGACCTCGGGCAAGCCGCCCTATGACGTGGTCTATCTGCTCAACCGCTTCTTTGACGCCATCGTGCCGCCGATCACCGAACATGGCGGGCGAATCGACAAGTATCTGGGCGACGGGATCCTTGCGATCTTCGATCATCCCGAGGGGTCAGGGCCGGCCTGCCGCGCGGCATTGGAGGCAATGGCCGAGATCGACCGCGCGCTGATGCGCTTCAATGCCCAGGTCACGGCCGACGGCACGGAACCGATCCGGATCGGGATCGGGCTGCATGTCGGCGCGCTGGTTCAGGGCGAGATCGGCGCGGCCGGCACCTCGCAGGTCACCATCATCGGCGATACGGTGAACACCGCCGCGCGGCTGGAGGGCATGTGCAAACCCCTGCAGGCCCAGGCGGTGATCAGCCGGCCGGTTCTTGAGGAGGCCGGTGTGCGCCTGCCCGATGCCGCCTGGCAAAACCTCAACCTGCGCGGCGTGCATCTTGACGTTCAGGCGGTGCCGCTGCGCTCCTGCGCTGACATTTTGCCCTGGCTTGCCTCCGCCGAGCCGCCGCTTCGTATGACCCAGACTGGGCATGAGACTGCCCGGAACGGTGCAGATCCGACCTCGCAGGAGGTGCAACAGCCCGTGCGCTCTTGATCCTCGACGCGCTTTGACACAAGTAGCAGGATATGACTTGTTCCGCTGCGCCTTTTTCGATGCCCAAGCGCGACGCTGTTGCGGCCGATACTGACGTCGATGCTGATGTCGTGGCTGCGACCGGCCGCGCGCGCCCCATTTCTCGCAACTGTTTGGAGCGTGCGGTGCGCGGCCCGTCGGTGGGCGGCAGCTCTGATTTCGATCTCAATCCCGGCGTCCTGGCCTCGCTGCCCCAGGGCCGGCGCCTGCGCCCGGCCGCTGTGCTTTGCGGAGTGACCGAGCGCGCGGATGGGCTTTTCGTGATGCTGACGCGGAGAGCTGCCGGGCTGAAGCATCATGGCGGGCAGGTTGCCTTTCCCGGCGGCAAGATCGACGGGACCGATGCCTCGCCCTTGGCGGCGGCCTTGCGCGAGGCCGAGGAAGAGATCGGCCTGCCGGCCCGGGATGTCGAGATCCTCGGCCCGATCGACGGGCATGAGACCGTGACCGGCTTTTCGATCACCCCCTATGTGGGGATCGTCGCGCCGGGGTTCACCGCCACGCCCGAACGCGGCGAGGTCGATGAGGTCTTTGAGGTGCCGCTCGACTTTGTGATGGACCCGGCCAATCACCGCCGCGGCGCGCGCGACCTGAACGGCGAGGCGCGCTATTTTTATGAGATGCCCTGGGGCCGGCATTATATCTGGGGTGCAACTGCGCGGATCCTTAAGGGGCTGTCCCTGCGTCTTGCCGCGCTCGAACAGGTGTGAGCCATGCGCATTTCCGGCGATTGGATGGTTGCAGACACCACAAGCCACGTCCTTGCGGCGATCGGCGCTGAAACCGACCCGGTCTACTTCGTGGGCGGATGTGTGCGCAACGCGGTGCTTGGCCAGCGTGTGGCCGATATCGACCTTGCCACGCCGCTTGTGCCCGAAGAGGTGATGCGCCGGGCCCGCGCCGCGGGGCTTTCGGCAATCCCGACCGGCCTGTCGCATGGCACGGTCACGGTGGTGGCCGACCATGCGCGGTTTGAGGTCACGACGTTTCGCAAGGACATCGAAACCGATGGGCGCCGCGCCGTCGTCGCATTCTCGACCGACATTCGCGACGACGCGATGCGGCGCGATTTTACCATGAACGCGCTTTATGCCGAGCCGGACGGGACGCTGATCGACCCGCTGGACGGCCGGTTCGACCTTTTCTCGCGAACCGTGCGGTTTGTGGGCGATCCGCATGACCGGATCGCGGAGGACTACCTCCGCATTTTGCGGTTTTTTCGCATAATCGCCTGGTATGCGGACCCTGCCCGCGGCATCGACCCTGCCGGTCTGGCGGCCTGTGGCGCGCTGCGCGAGGGGCTTGGCGACATTGCGCGGGAGCGGATCGGCGCTGAGATGCGCAAGCTTCTGGCAGCCCCCGATCCCACCGCCGCGCTGACGGCAATGTCCGAGGCCGGCGTGCTTGCGCAGGTGCTAGCGGCAGCGGATGCAGAGGCCGCCATCAGCGTGATCGCGCTGGAAAAGCGGCTGCGCATCGCACCGTCCTGGCTGCGCCGGCTGACCGCGCTGGGCGGCCAGCGCCCCGCGGATGCCTTCAAGCTGCCCCGGGCGCAGGCCGAGGCGCTGCGCGCCGGGCGGCGGGCACTGTCGCATTACGAAGCTCCGGCGGCCCGGGCCTTCCGCCATGGGGCCGAGGCGGCGCGGACGGCGATCTTGATCGAGGCGACCCGCGGAATGCCCCTGCCCGACCGCTGGCAGGATGACGTCTTCCGGGGCGCTGCTGCGACTTTCCCGATCACAGGGCGCGATCTGACGGACAAGGTGGCCCCCGGTCCGGCGCTGGGCGCGCGGCTCGAAGCAATGCGCAACGATTGGATCGCCTCGGATTTCAAACTCACCCGCGACGCGCTCCTGTCGGGGTTGTGAGCCCGGGTCAGGGTCCCGCACCTCCAGCGGTCCAGCAATGCTGAGCTTTGCTGTTGCGGTTTTCCTGCTGATGATCACGCCGGGCCCGGGCGTTCTGTCGATCGCAGCGGTCGGGTCGGGCTTTGGCCTGCGCCGTGGCCTGCGCTATATGGCGGGCCTTCTGATCGGCTCGAACATCGTGGCCGTCGCGGTGATGACCGGGGCCGCGGCCGTGATCCTGGCCGAACCGGCCCTGCGGGTTCTGCTGTCGGGGCTAGCCGCGCTCTACCTCCTCTGGCTTGCGGTGCGGATTGCATCCAGCGCGGGCCGGACCCAGTTCTCGGCAGCCACGCGCGCGCCCGGGCCGGTCGACGGCATTCTGCTGCAACTGGTCAATCCCAAGGCCTATCTCGTCTATCTCGCGCTCTTTTCGGGCTTTGCCTTTCTGCCGCAGGCGCCGATGCGTGAGGGTCTGACCAAGCTGGTCCTGATCAATCTCGTCTGGCTGCCGATTCACCTCGCCTGGCTGGGTCTTGGCATCGGCCTGCGTCGGCTCGCGCCCTCCCCAACCCAACAGCGTCGCATCAGCCTGGCCATGGCCATCGCGCTGGTCTTTGCGGTGGTGCTGTCCTTTGGCGCACAGCTGTCGCCCGCCGGTTTGGGCGGCTGAACCCGGCCACACTTGACAAGATCGTCCCCGGCGCGCACGTTCAGGCAAATACGTCAACAAGGTTGACTTAAAACACCGCCCGGAGGGACCGCCATCAGCGCCGAGACCATCTTTGCCCTGCTCCTCTTCGCGCTGGCCGCGTCTTGGACACCGGGCCCCAACAACGCCATGCTTGCCGCGGCCGGGGCAAATTACGGCGTTCGGCGCACGCTTCCGCATATCTGTGGGATCGTCGTGGGCTTTTCGGCGATGATGTTTCTCACCGGGCTGGGCCTTGGCGCGGTGTTCGAGCGGCTGCCGCGCCTGACCAGCGTGATGCAATGGGCCGGGGCGGCGGCGCTGTTGTGGTTTGCCTGGCGCATAGCGACCGCCGCCGGCAGCGGAACCGAGGGGCGCGGCCGCCCGTTCAGCTTTGTCGAGGCGGCCGGGTTTCAGTGGATCAACCCCAAAGCCTGGGCGATCTGCATCGGGGTTGTGAGCCAGTTTGCAAGCGCCCGCACCGGGTTTCAGACCGCAGCGACCGCGACGATAGTCTTTGCCCTGGCCGGCGCAAGCTCGGCGCTCGGATGGGCCAGTTTCGGCGCCGGCCTGCAGCGCCTGCTTTCCACCCCGGCCCGGCTGCGCGCCTTCAACATTGCCATGGCCGCCCTCATCGCGGGCTTTGTCCTGTCGATGCTGAGCGGCGCGTTCTAAGCAGGCGGGTTCGGGTCAGACCCCCAGCTCGCGGCGCGCGTCTGCCCACCAGGCAAGCCCGGCCAGCGCCTGGCGCAGCGGCGTGTCGGTTTGATGCGGCGCGCAGGCGATGTAGCGCACGGCCTCGGACCGGCTTTCACCCGAGAGAGCGCGCAGATATGCAAGCCCGCGCGGCACGCTGAAGGGCTGCCCCGCCTCGCTGGCAAAATTCGGCTCCAGATCGGTCCAAACCGCGCCCTGCCAGCCCGCCTGCCGGCACCAGACCGCGACTGCCGCGCAGATGGAGGGAAGGCGTCCGGCCGCCCGATCGCTGGAAAGGCAGACATAGCCGATGCGCCCAAGCGGCGCATGCTCACGCTGCGCCAGATCGGAAGCGGCCTGCCCGATCTCGCTGCGGCGCGAGCGGATCGCATGGGTCGGGCAGTCAACCCCGTCGGCCGGGTCCAGGCACACAACCAGCCCGCGTTTGCGCTTGGCCGATATGCGCGAGAACTCCATCGGCAGGGCCGGACCGGCATTCATCGCCCAGCCCCCTTCGACATGGGGGGCCAGGCCGTCAAGATCCCAGATCAGCGAGCCATAGCCCAGCACGGCGATCATGGCGGACCTCCGATCGAGCGGCGAGCCGCGGGTCGGGCGGGTCAGATCTGGTCGACCAGCACCTCGCCCAGCGATGCAACCGCCTCGCCCGGGTTTTCTTCGAGATTGAGGATCTTCAGAACGCCATCCTCAACCAGCATCGAATAGCGCTGCGAGCGGGCAAACAGCCCGACAGGCGGGGCGTCGAAACTCAACCCCAGCGCTTTGGTAAACGCGCCATCGGCATCGGCCAGCATCGTGATCCCGGCATCCGACGCACCGGTCGAGCCGCCCCAGGCCTGCATCACGAAGGGATCGTTGACCGAAAGGCAGGCGATCTCGTCCACGCCCTTTTCGCCCAGTGCCGCCGCGGCCTTCACATAGCTTGGCACATGGGTGTTGGTGCAGGTGCCGGTATAGGCGCCCGGAACCGCAAAAAGAACGACGCGGCGTCCTGAGAAAAGCCCCTCGGTGGGCACCGGCTCGGGCCCATGCGCGCCAATTTTGAGCAATACGGCGGACGGCAGCGTCTCACCCACGGAAATCGCCATTGCACCCCTCCTCATAGGTTGCGTCGTTTTGCGCTGCTGACTATAGCCTCGCGCGCAGCAGAGGCCAGAGATAGCGGTGTGGAGGGCAATCAGTTGGAGCGGATCTTGATCCTTGGCGCCGGTCAGGCCGGGGCCAGCCTTGCGGCCCGTCTGCGCGCGCAAGGCCATACCGGGCCGGTCACACTGATCGGCGCCGAGGGTATTGCCCCCTATCAGCGCCCGCCGCTGTCGAAGGGCTATCTTCTGGGCGACATGCCCCAAGAGCGGCTGCTGCTGCGGGCGCAGACGTTCTGGGCCGATCAGAATATCGGGCTGCTCACCGGCCTGCGGGCCACCACCATCGACCGCAAAACGCAAACCGTGTCGCTGTCGGACGGTCAGTACCTGCCCTATGATCGGCTGGCGCTGACCACCGGCGCGCGACCCCGGCAGCTGCCCAAGGCGGCGGGCGGTGCGCTGCGCGGGGTCTACAGCGTGCGCAGCCTGGCCGATATCGATGCCCTGCGCAGCGAGGCGCGGCCGGGGCGCCGCGCGCTGATCCTGGGCGGCGGCTATATCGGCCTGGAGGCGGCGGCGGTGCTGCGCAAGCTGGATCTGGAGGTGATCCTGGTGGAGGCCGCGCCCCGCATTCTGGGCCGCGTTGCCTCGGCCGAAACCGCGGACTGGTTTCGTGCGCTGCATCAAAAGCATGGCGTTGAGGTCCATGAAGGCATCCGGATCGATCATCTTGTCGAGCGCGCTGGAAAGGTCGCGGCGGCGCGTCTGGAGGACGGGCGCGACATCGCCTGCGACCTTGCGGTGATCGGGATCGGTGTCGATCCTGACATTGAGCTCGCCGCAACTGCGGGGCTTTTCATCGACAATGGCATCGCCGTCGATGCTGTCGGGCGCAGCTCGGACCCCAATATCTTTGCAGCCGGCGATTGCGCTTCGTTTCCGTGGCGGGGCCGCCGGGTTCGGCTGGAATCGGTGCAAAACGCCATCGAGCAGGCCGAGGCCGCAGCCGATGCGATGCTGGGCAAGGAGGTCACCTATGACCCGATGCCCTGGTTCTGGTCCGACCAATACGATGTCAAGCTTCAGATCGCCGGTCTCAATCAGGGTCATGACCATATCGTGACCCGACCCGG
>JBCBKN010000151.1:0-9634 GCA_038521775.1 Pseudomonadota bacterium
CGCGACTATCCCGCCGTGCGCGGCATCGTGCTGGTGATCTCGTTTCTCTTCATCCTGATCAATCTGGGCGTCGATCTGCTTTATGCGCTGCTCGACCCGCGGATCCGCCACGGATGAGCCGGGCCGCGCGCCATCGCCCGGTGATCCTGCCCGGCCTGGCGCTGACGGCGCTGCTGGTGCTGGCCTATGGGGCGACATGGCTTGCCCCGCACGACCCCGTGGCGATGAACATCGTGGGCCGCCTCAAACTGCCCTCGGCGGAGTACTGGCTGGGCCAGGACAGCTATGGCCGCGACATCCTCTCGCGGCTGATGCATGGCGCGCGGGTGTCGCTGACCGTGGCCATGCTGTCGGCCGCGATTGCCATGGTCGTGGGCGTCGCGCTGGGGCTGATCGGCGGGTATTTCCGCGGTGTGTCGGAGCTGCTGACGCTGCGGCTGGTCGACATCGTGCTGAGCTTTCCGCCCATTCTGTTGGCGCTTCTGGTCGTCACCCTCTTTGGCCCGGGTGCTGTGACCCTGACCGCCTGCCTCTCGATCCTCTTTGCCCCCGGCTTTGCGCGCGTGACCTATGGCGAGACGCTGGCCACGCGCAACCTTGATTATGTCGAGGCGGTGCGTGCCCTGGGTGCAGGGCCCGGGCGGATCATTCTGGGCACGGTGCTGCCCAATATTGCCGGGCCGATCCTGGTGCAGTTCTCGCTCACCATGGCCTCGGCGGTGCTGATCGAAAGCGGGCTCTCCTTTCTGGGGCTGGGTGTGGTGCCGCCCGACCCCTCCTGGGGCGTTATGATCCGTGAGGCGCGCGGCACGATGAACTATTCCTGGCTTGGGCTGATCTGGCCCAGCCTCGCGCTCATTGCCACGGTGCTGATCTTCAACGCGCTTTGCGACGGGTTGCGCGATGCGTTCGACCCCAGAACCCGGCCGGTTCGGGATCGGCCGGATCTGTTGCCGGCCGAAACCGCGCCCGCGCCCATGGCGCCCGGCTCCGTGCTGCAGGTCGACGCGCTGTCGACCCATATCCGCACCCAGGCGGGGCTCTTGCGGGCGGTCGACCGGGTGAGCTTTTCGCTCGCCCCCGGTGAAACCCTGGCGATTGTCGGCGAAAGCGGGTCGGGAAAGTCGATGACCGGGCTGTCGTTGATGGGGCTGACGCCCGAACCCCAGGGGCGGATTGTGGGCGGCTCGGTGCGGCTGCGGCGCCGGTCGAACGAGATCATCGACATCGCCAAGGCCAGTGAGGCCGCGCTGGAGGCCATCCGCGGCGACGAGATCGCAATGATCTTTCAGGAGCCGATGACCGCGCTCAACCCAGTCTACAGGATCGGCGACCAGATCGCCGAGGCCATCCTGCGCCACCGCGCGCTCGACCGGCGCGGCGCCATGGCGCTGGCCATCGAGACGCTGGAAAATGTGGGCGTGCCCGAGCCTGCCCTGCGCGCCCGGGCCTATCCGCATGAGCTTTCGGGCGGCTTGCGGCAGCGTGCGATGATCGCCATGGCGCTGGCCCTGGGGCCGCAGCTTCTGATCGCCGATGAGCCGACCACGGCGCTCGATGTCACCATCCAGGCCCAGATCCTCGACCTCATGCGCCGGATCCTGGCCGAGGCGACCCCGAAACCGGCGCTGATCTTCATCACCCATGATCTGGGCGTGGTGTCGGACCTCGCGGACCGGGTGCTGGTCTTTTATGCCGGGCGGGTGGTCGAGGAAGGCCCGGTCGATGCCGTGTTCGACGCCCCGCGGCATCCCTACACCCGTGGGCTGATCGACAGCGCCCCGCAACCCGGCCGGCGCGGGCGGCTTCGGGCCATCGAGGGCAGCGTGCCGGACCCGCTTGCGCTGCCGCCGGGCTGCGCCTTTGCCCCGCGCTGCCCCCTGGCGCAGGGTCTGTGCCACACCCAGTCGCCCGTCTTGCGCCCGACCGGGACCGGCCGCAGCGCCTGCCATCGCTGGTCGGAGGTCGCATGAACCTTCTGGAGGTCGAGGCCCTGTCCAAGAGCTTCCCGCTGCGCGGCGGACCCTTGGGGTTGCGCCGTGCCACGCTGCAGGCGGTCAACGGGGTGAGTTTTGCGCTGGCGCCGGGCGAGGTGCTGGGGCTGGTCGGCGAAAGCGGCTCGGGCAAGTCGACGCTCGGGCGGTGCGTGCTGCGGCTGATCGAGCCCAGCAACGGCGGCGTTCGCTTTGATGGGGTCGAGATCACCGGCCTGGGCACAGCCGATCTGCGCCGCCTGCGCCGGCGCATGCAGATCGTTTTTCAGGACCCCTATGCCTCGCTCGACCCGCGTCGCACGGTTCGCGCCACCCTGGCCCAGGCACGCTCGATCCACGGGCTCGACACGTCCGATGCAGGCCTGGTCGAGACGCTCGAACAGGTCGGGCTTGGAAAACAGCATCTGGGCCGGTTCGCGCATGAGTTTTCCGGCGGCCAGCGGCAGCGCATCGGCATTGCCCGGGCCCTTGCCGTGGGCCCCGATTTCATTGTGGCCGATGAGCCGGTCTCGGCGCTCGATGTCTCGATCCAGGCGCAGATCGTCAATCTGCTGGCCGATCTGAAGGCCGAGCTCAATTTGGCCATGCTGTTCATCGGGCATGATCTAGCGGTGATCGAACATGTCTCGGACCGGGTCATGGTGCTTTATCTCGGCCGGGTGATGGAGATTGCCCCCGTTGCGCAGATCTACAGCGCGCCACTGCACCCCTACACCCGGGCCCTGCTGTCGGCCGCGCCCCGGATCGGTGGGCGCATCGGCGGGCGGATCGACGGGCGCATCGGCGCAGGCATCGGCGGGCGGATCATCCTGCGCGGCGAACAGCCCAGCCCGGCGAAACCGCCATCGGGTTGTGTGTTCCGCACCCGCTGTGCGCATGCCGTGCCGGACTGTGCGGCCACACCTCCGCCGCTGACGGCCACCGGGCCGGGCCATCTGACCGCCTGCATCCGCGATGATCTGCCGATTTGGAACGGTCCTGGCGCCTGATTCACGCTCTGGCAACCTTGTCGGCGCAGGAGAGGGGTGGCGGCGGCTTGCGACGCGCGCAGTCCAGCGCCATGCTTAACCTGCGGTTGCTGTGCCCGGCACCGGCGCCGGGACCACCGCGCGGGGAGGAACCATGAACGCCTTGAACGCGACCAACGAACCGAGCTTCCGCCAATCCGTCGACATCATGTTCAACCAGGCCGCGGCCCGGCTCGACCTGCCGCCCGGGCTGGAGGAAAAGATCCGCGTGTGCAACTCCACCTATACGGTGCGCTTCGGCGTGCGGCTGCGCGGCCAGATCCACACCTTCACCGGCTATCGCTCGGTGCATTCCGAGCATATGGAGCCGGTCAAGGGCGGCATCCGCTTCTCGCTTGCCGTCAATCAGGACGAGGTCGAGGCGCTGGCAGCGCTCATGAGCTATAAATGCGCCCTGGTTGAGACGCCCTTTGGCGGCTCGAAGGGCGGGCTCTGCATCGATCCGCGGGTGTGGGATGATGAGGAGCTGGAGCGGATCACCCGCCGCTTTGCCTATGAGCTGATCAAGCGCGACCTGATCAACCCAAGCCAGAATGTGCCGGCGCCCGATATGGGCACGTCGGAGCGGGAGATGGCCTGGATGGCCGATCAGTACCGCCGCATGAACACCATCGACATCAACGCGCGCGCCTGCGTGACGGGCAAGCCGCTCAATGCCGGCGGGATTGCGGGGCGGGTCGAGGCAACCGGGCGCGGCGTGCAATATGCGCTGCGCGAGTTCTTCCGGCATTCCCGCGATGTCGAGGCCGCGCATCTGTCTGGCGGGCTGGGCGGCAAAACGGTGATCGTGCAGGGCCTGGGCAATGTGGGCTACCACGCCGCCAAATTCCTGGCTGAAGAGGATGATTGCAAGATCATCGGGATCATCGAGCGCGACGGCGCGATCCTGGATCCGGCCGGCCTGCCGGTGGAGCGGGTGAAGGCCCATCTGACCGAAACCGGCGGCGTGCGCGGATTTCCGGGCGCCGAGTACATTGCCGATGGCATGACGGCCCTGTGCGAGGCCTGCGACATTCTGATCCCCGCGGCGATGGAGGGGGTGATCAATCTGGCCAATGCCAATGGGATCCAGGCGCCGCTGATCGTGGAGGCGGCCAATGGCCCGGTCACGGCGGGTGCCGATGAGATCCTGCGGGCCAAGGGCACAGTGATCATCCCCGATCTCTATGCCAATGCCGGCGGTGTGACGGTCAGCTATTTCGAATGGGTCAAGAATCTCAGCCATATTCGCTTTGGCCGCATGCAGCGCCGGCAGGAAGAGGCGCGGCATCAGCTTCTGGTCGATGAGCTTGAGCGGCTGTCAGACGACAGGGATCTGGGCTGGAGCCTGGCGCCCGGCTTTAAGGGGCAGTATCTGCGCGGTGCGGGAGAGCTGGAGCTGGTCCGCTCGGGGCTCGATGACACGATGCGCGGCGCGTACCAGTCGATCCATGAGACCTTCTGGTCGCGCGATGATGTGCCGGACCTTCGGATCGCCGCCTATATCGTTGCGGTCGAACGGGTCGCGGCCAGCTATCGGGCACTGGGCCTGTAGGAAGGGGGGGACGGCCCCTCCTCCGCGTGGCTTTGGAACAGGCGGCCCTCCTAGGGGGGCGGAGACCGCAGCCACATCCGCTCTCTCCGCCGGCGATCTGGATCAGTTTACCGGTTCGCCGTTGCGGCATTCCTGCCCCGGCCGACAGTCCGGCCGAGGCGATACAGGAGGCGATGCAAGGGGCGGTACAGGGGTATGTCGCCGCCCCGGCGCGATGATGTTCCGGCGCGGCGAAGTGACGGCGCGGGTGACCGGGCGCAGTGACCGGGTGCAGTGACCAGTTGCGGGGGCTATCCGCCCGACGGGGTCGGCGCCACGCCTCGGCGGATCAGCTCGATCAGCGATCCGCCCCAGGGATAGCCATTGACCGCGTCATTGTACCCCCGATCGAAGAGCTTTCGCATATAGACGGGGTCGAAAAGCTCCTCGGCCGGCTCATCGAACGCGTCCGGCACGAACGCGAGATGAATGTTGAACCCGTCGCGCTCGGCGGTCTGCTCGGCGGTCAGGATGTTCCCGATCGTCTGCGATTTGATCAGGGTAGAGACCGACCGCGCCGCGATGGGCAACAGACCCAGTTCGGGGGGGCCGTATTCGGGCTGCAGCTTGGCATTGCGCACGATGTAGAGGTTGCGCCGCTCCGGCGGGATGCCGATGCGCCGCACCAATTCGCCGACATCGACGCTGGGCGGATAGGCAAAGAGCGACAGCGTCACACCGCCATCGACATGCAGCTCCTGATAGGGCACGCCGTCGATCTCGACATCGATCAGCACCGGTGGAAAGGCGGCGGGGATCGAGGCCGATGCCAGCATGATCGAGCGGATCAGCTCGGGTGCTGCGGGATTGCCGCTGATCGCGATGCCGCCAATATCCCAGATCACCGGGCGCTGACTGTCGAGATGGGTGGTGGCGATGAGGAGCCGCCGCCCCTTGAGATGCTCTGCCGCAATCTCGGCAACAAGATCCTCATCGACGATGCCGCGCAGGATCTCCATCAGCGGCTCTGAATCGGCCACCGAAGACCCGCCGCCAAAAATGGCGCTGAAGATCGCCGGGCTGACCACATCCTCGGTGGTGATCGTGGTGTAGAACTCCTCAAGCTGCGCGTCGTATTTCGACCCCAGGAAGGCGAGCGGCGCGATCAGCGCACCGGTGGAGACACCGGTCACAATGTCAAAGACCGGACGGTCGCCATGGGCGGTCCAGCCCTTCAGGAGCCCGGCGCCATAGGCCCCGTCAGCCCCGCCGCCCGACAGCACCAGGATGTTGAAATCCCGTTCGGACACGCCAAGCAGACGCTGCTCACGCACCAGCTCATCGATCTCGGCGTCGATCGCAGGGGTGGTGCCGTCGAAAAACACCCGCGACGGTGGAAAGCCTGGCACATTGGCCGTATCGTAGTTCTCGACGGGTGCCGCACCTGGCGTGCGAACCGCCGCGGTTCCACAGGCGGCAACGGCCAACATGGCTGCAAGCGCAAGCAGCGATTTCATAAACGACCCTCCATGTTCGTATCTTTTCTGCGCATCACCAGCATGGCGATCGCTTCGGACATAGCCTTTGCCTGCCGTGCATTGACCGATCCGCCAATGCCCAGCCGCCGCCCCCGCCGCCACCAAAGCCCGGGCACCCAGCCCCAGGGGGCCGGTTCGGCAAGGTGGAGCAGGAAGCCACCCGACGGTTTGAAGGCCAGGATGCCGCTCTCGACCCGCTCGATCTGAGAGAGCGGGCAGAGCAGCGTTCCGCTGTCATCGTGAAGACCCGCATGGGTGAGCACCAGCCCGCCCTCGGTCGCGCGCCAGACGCGCCAGGCGCCCCAGACCATCGCCGCACCGACCGCCAGCGATGCCAGGGTGACGAGCGCGGTTTCCGCTGTGCGGGTCAGCGCAAGCCAGATCAGGATGCATCCGGGAAGTGCAAGGAACACGACGCCCATGGCGCGCCGGGTCGGGCTGCAGGGCAGGCGTGCGATCACCTGGCCATCGTCAGGATCGACCCCTGTCGGGACCCGTTCCATACACTCACCCCACCTCCAAGAGCCCCGGCAACTCCGCTATACTGTTCAATACGACATCGGCATATGGCGCAAGTGCGTCGGCGGTGGCCACGCCCGTAAGAACCGCAATCTTGCGCACACCGGCTGACGCAGCAGCGCGCAGGTCGTGAAGACTGTCGCCGATCATGGCAATCTGGTGCGGTGCATGCCCCGATGCGGTGACAAAGGCCGTGATCATGCCCGGATCGGGCTTTGCGCCATGGCCGCTGTCGGATCCTGCGAAAAAGTCGAACGCACCGGCGACCGGGCCCAGATGCGCGCGGGCGGCGGCTTCGGCATCATTGGTCGCAACCCCCAATGTAAAGCCCGCGCCGCGCAGCATTGCGGTCAGCGCGGACAGGTCCGTCACCGGGGCCATGGTGATGGTTTCGGCCCACGCGTCCAGCATGCCCTCCAATGCGCCGGCGGCGGGCGTCAGGTGGGGCGCGAGCAGCGCGGACAGGTCTTCGGGCGTGCCGGCAATGACCGGCGAGTGGGGTGCAAAGCGCGCGGCGGCGAGGTCAAAGCCGATCGCCTTGGCCGCAGCAGGCGCATCTACACCCTCGGCGGCCAGCCAATCGAGAAGCTGGGCAAAGGCAGGTGCCCAGCTCTCCTGAAACCCAAACAGCGTGCCGTCCTTGTCAAACAGCAAACCGCGCAATGCCTTGATCTCGTCCCGCGTCATGGCGATCCTTGCGTCTGCGCCCGACGCCCGCAAAGGACCCCGATGCAATGTCCCATCCCGATGCGCCCAAGCGCCACCCGGTGCCCGATGCCCCTGTGGCGACGTCCGACGCCGACAGCCCGCCCGCGGCCCCGGCCCGCGACCGCCGGTCGCGCGCTGCGCGGTCCGACTTTCATCTGTTCCGCGACATGCCGACCCGTTGGCACGACAACGACGTCTATGGCCATATGAACAACGTGGTCTACTACAGTTTTTTTGACACTGCCGTGAATGTCTGGCTGGGCGAACGCGCAGGCCTCGCGGTGCCGGGCGGCGCGGTGATCGGCCTGGTGGTCGAAACCGGCTGCACCTATCATGAGAGTGTGGGATGGCCCGAGCCGGTCTCGGTCGGCCTGGCAACCTCGCGGGTCGGGCGCAGCTCGGTGAGCTATGCATTGGGGCTGTTCCGCCCGGGCGCCGATCTGGCCGCGGCCGAGGGGCGGTTCACCCATGTCTATGTCGATGCCGACACGCGGCGGCCGGTGGCGCTGCCCGAGAGCCTGCGTGCCGCGGCCAGCGCCATCTTGCAGGAAGGCTGACGCGATGTGCGGCCGGTTTGCGCTCACCACACCGCATGAGGCTGTGGCCGAGCATTTCGGGGCGCTGATCGACCCGCTTGACACAGCGGCGGTGCCCGTGCCGCCGCGCCGCGACATCCGGCCCACACAGATGGTGCCGGTTGTCGCGCTGTCCGAAGATGGGCGGATCCTGACGGCGATGCGCTGGGGGTTTCTGCCGCATTGGTATGCAAGCCCGACCGCCGGGCCGCTGATCATCAATGCGCGCAGCGAAACGGTCGCCGAGAAGCCTGCCTTTCGCAAAGCGATCCGCGAGCGGCGCTGCCTGATCCCCGCAAACGGCTTTTTTGAGTGGAAACCGGGCCCCGAGCCCGGGCCGAAACGCGTGCATTGGCTGGCACCCGAGGGCGAGGCGCTGTTCGGCTTTGCCGGGGTCTGGCGCGAATGGGGCGAGGACCGGCTGGCCACATGTGCCATCGTCACCTGCCCGGCCAATCGCCGTCTGGCGCCGATCCATCACCGGATGCCGGTTGTGATCGACCCTGCCGATTACGGCCTGTGGCTGGGCGAGAACGGCAAGGGTGCCGCGCGGCTCATGCAGCCGGCATCGGAGGATTTCTTTCTCGACGAGCCTGGGCGCGGCCCGGGCATGCCAGCACCCTCATCGCTGCTGTGAGGCTGTGCTAGCCGTGCAGCTCGGCTCCACCGGGAAGCGCGGCGCGGGCCTGCGCTGGCGCGTCATAAGCCACCCCCTCGGCATCGCAGAAATCAACGATCCGGTCATCCGACTGCAAGATGAAGTCGAGCACAAAGCCCAGGAACACAAGATCGCGCGCGCCGGCGCGCAATGCTGCGGCATCGGCACCGCTCAGCGCAAGGAACGCGTCGCGCTGGGCGTCATCGGCCATCAGCCAGGAGAGCGCTTTCAAAGCAAGGGTCTGCGCGATTTCTTGGTGCACCGCCGCCTCTTCTTTCTCCACATCAAAGGAAACTTAACCGGATTTCGCTCACATGGCGAGCAGGGCGCGGCGGCAGGACAACCGCCTTTGCAAAAGACCTTAGCGGAGTGAGCAATGTCCGGTCGGATCCTCGTTGTCGACGACACGGCGTCCAACAGGTCGCTGCTGCAGGCAAAACTGACCGCGGCGTTCTACACGGTGATCCTGGCTGAAACCGGCGCGGAAGCGTTGCAGGTGACCGAAGCCGAGATGCCCGACATCATCCTGCTCGACCTGCAACTGCCCGATATTGACGGGTTTGAAGTGTGTCAGAGCATCAAGGCGGCGCCGGCCCTGGCCCATATCCCGATCATTATGGTCACCGCTGAGGTTTCGGCCGACCAAAAGCTGCGTGGATTGCACGCGGGCGCCGACGACTTTCTGCACAAGCCCTTCAACGACACGAAGCTCTTGGCCCTGGTGCGCAACCTTCTGCGCATGAAGGTCATGTTCGACGAGTTGCAGATGCGCGGATCGACCGCCCGCGACCTTGGACTGGCCGAAATGTTCGACGGCTCCGAGACGGGCGAGGCGCCGGTGCACCATGTGGTGATTGCGGCCGGCGACCGGCTCGCCGCGCAATCCTGGGCCCATGAGATTGTTCAGAATATCGAGTGTGAGCTGACGACGGTCCAGACGATGAACGATGCGCTGGACATCGCCGAGGCCGAGCCGCCGGACGCGATGGTGATCGATCTTGTGCTTGGCGATCAGGGCGATGGGCGCAGGCTCGTCTCGGCCCTTCGCGCACGCCCCGAAACCCGGCAAACCGCACTCATCTTCGCTGCGGATGCGGCGAG
>JBCBKN010000152.1:0-9584 GCA_038521775.1 Pseudomonadota bacterium
CCGCGCGATATGTGGACCCAGGTGATCGATATCGAGCTGCCGCAGATGGTCAAGATCGGCCATCCGCCAGGCGCTGCGGATGCCCTTGACGAGGCGGCCGCCCTCTTGTCGGGCGCGGCGTTTCCCGTGCTGCTCAACGGTGCCGGCGTGATCCTGTCGGGCGCGATCGATGCGTCGGCCGAGCTGGCCGAACGGCTGTCCGCCCCGGTCTGCTGCAACTACCAGCATAATGACGCCTTCCCCGGCAACCATCCGCTCTATTGCGGGCCCTTGGGCTATAACGGCTCGAAGGCGGGCATGGAGATGATCGCGAAGGCCGATGTCATCCTGGCGCTGGGCACGCGGCTGAACCCGTTCTCTTCGCTGCCGGCCTATCAGATCGAGTACTGGCCCAAGGATGCCAAGATCATCCAGGTCGACATCAATGCCGACCGGATCGGCCTGACCAAGCGCGTGGCTGTCGGCATTCAGGGCGATGCCCGCGCGGTGGCCGAGCAGCTTTTGGCCAAGCTTTCACCCTCGGCCGGCGAGGCGGGGCGCGATGCCCGGCTGGGCATGATCGCGCAGTCCAAATCGCGCTGGGCGCAGGAGCTGACCTCGATGGATCATGAGGAGGACAGCGATGAGGGCGTGACCTGGAACCAGCGCGCCCGCGACCGCGAGCCTGAGCGGATGTCGCCGCGCCAGGCCTGGCGGGCCATCATGTCCGGCATGCCCGACGATGCGATCATCTCCAGCGATATCGGCAACAATTGCGCCATCGGCAATGCCTATCCCACCTTCCCCAAGGGACGGCGCTATCTCGCACCCGGGCTGTTTGGCCCCTGCGGCTATGGTCTGCCCTCGATCCTGGGCGCAAAGATCGGCCGCCCCGACACGCCTTGCATCGGCTTTGCCGGCGACGGCGCCTTCGGCATCTCGATGAACGAGCTCACCGCCTGCGGGCGCGGCGATTGGCCGGCCATCACCATGGTGGTCTTTCGCAACTATCAGTGGGGGGCGGAGAAGCGGAACTCCACGCTCTGGTTCGACGACAATTTCGTCGGCACGGAACTGAACCTTGGCGTTGAATACGCAAAAGTCGCCGAGGCCTGCGGGCTCAAGGGCGTTCAGGTGCGCTCGACCGAGGAAACGACGCGCGCGCTTCGCGACGCCGTGCGTGCCCAGATGGAGGAGAATGTGACCACGCTGATCGAGGTCGTGCTCAACCAGGAGCTGGGCGAGCCCTTCCGGCGCGATGCGATGAAAAAACCCGTGGAGGTCGCGGGCATTCGCGCCGAAGACATGCGCCCTCAGCAGCCTCGGCTTTAGACCCATATTGCCCAAGGCGATGGGGGTGTCGTCGCGGCGATGCACGCCGCGGCGGGGCCCGGCCTTGGCCGGCTAGGACGCGCGCCCCGTGACACACGACGCCCGCCCCATCGCCCGGTGGATCCAGTATCTGCGGGACCGCGGCACGGAGATCGCGCCGGGCTTTCTGGTGGCCGCGGTCGTCGGGCTTGCCGCGCAGTTTCTGTCGGAGCATTACGGCGCGCCGGCGATGCTGATGGCGCTGCTGATCGGCATTGCGTTCCATTTTCTGGCCGAGGAGGGGCGCTGCGCCCCGGGCATCGAGTTCACGGCCAAAACGGTGCTGCGGGTCGGCGTGGCGCTGCTTGGGGTACGGATCAGCGTGGATTTGCTGATCGGGCTGGGCGCGGAGCTCATCGCGCTCTTGGTGGCCGGCGTTGCGCTGACCATCGGGGTCGGTCTTCTGGGCGCGCGGCTGCTTGGCCGCGGCTGGCGGCTGGCGCTGCTCACCGGCGGGGCGGTGGCGATCTGCGGCGCCTCGGCCGCCATGGCCATTGCCGCCATCCTGCCCAAGAACCAGCATTCCGAGCGGAACCTGATCTTCACGGTGCTCAGCGTGACGCTTCTGTCGACCCTCGCCATGATCCTTTACCCGGTCCTGTTTCAGAGCTTCGATCTGAGTGACCGGGAGATCGGCGTGCTGCTGGGCGGCACCATTCATGACGTTGCACAGGTGGTCGGCGCCGGATTTTCGGTCAGCGAGGAGGCGGGCGACACGGCAACGCTCGTCAAACTCATCCGCGTGACCATGCTGGCGCCGGTGGTGCTGATTTTCGCGCTTGGGATCCGCAGGGCGGGGGCCGCGACCGCGCAGGGGGCTGCACCGGCGGCAAAGCGACCGCCGCTGGTGCCGGGCTTTGTGCTCGCATTTTTGGGGTTTGCCACCCTCAACTCGGTCGGCGCGGTGCCGATGATTGCCGCCGACGCGCTCAGCGGGCTGTCGCGCTGGGCGCTGCTGATCTCCATCGCCGCGGTCGGCATGAAAACCTCGCTGGCGCGGGTCACGGATGTCGGCGGTCCGGCCGTCCTGCTGATTGTCGGGGAAACGCTGTTCATCGCGGCATTCATCCTGCTCGGCGTTTTTGCGTTGACCTGAGCCTCAGGCCACATAGGGCCCCCAAAAAGACCGAGGCGGGCGTTTGGGCCGGCGCCAGGGGCACCGCACTGGCTGAGGGTCACGCGCGCCCGGCTTCAGCCCGCGCCGCGCGCGTCATTTTCTTTTTGCGCCCTGTCGATTGGCGCGGGGCCCATCCGTCGTGTGGGTGAAGCGGCAAAAACGCCCTTCTCACCATATCGGAGAGGACCGACCCATGAACGCCAAGAAAATCGCACTCGGCACCGTCGCAGTTGTGACGCTTGCCACCGCAGCCACCTTCGCGCTGCCGCGTCATGTGAGCATCGAGCGCAGCGCCCTGATCGCCGCAGCCCCCGAAGCCGTGATCGCGCTGGCATCCTCGAACACCGGATACCAGAGCTTCAACCCCTATAAGGACCTCGACCCGAACCTGAAGGTCGAGATGTTTGGTCCCGACACCGGCATCGGGTCCGGCTTTTCGTTTGAGAGCAAGGATGGCGTCGGCCAACAAACGGTCGCGGCCGTCGAACCGGGGCGGGTGGTTTTTGACATTGATCTTGGGCCGTTCGGGCAACCCACGCAGTCGATCTCTGCTGTGGCAACCGACGGTGGCACCGAAGTGACCTGGACGATGGATATGGATCTGGGGATGAACCCGGTCTTTCGCGTCATGGGCCTTTTCATGGACGACATGGTCGGTTCAAATTTCGAGCTCGGCCTTGCCAACATCGCTGACGTCGCGGCCTAATCGAGCCACCAACACAGGAACCAGAACAATGCGTTACACCTTTCTTCTCTATTCCGACCCTGCCATGAGCGCCGATATGACGCCCGAGGATTGGGTCGAATCCAAGAGGGTCTTTGGCGACTATATTGCCGCGCTGCAGGAGGCCGGGGTCTTTATCGACACCGATTGGCTGCACCCCGCCGACACCGCCACGACCATCACACTCGCGGGGGGTGAGAAGCGGGTCCAGGACGGCCCCTTTGCAGAGACCAAGGAAACGCTCGGCGGCTTCTTTGCGATCGAGGTCAAGGACCTCGACGAGGCGCTCAAATGGGCCGAGAGATGCCCGGTTGTCCATTATGGCAAGGTCGAGATTCGCGCCTCTGCCATGGACAGCGTGTGAGCAGGGACAGTGCACAGGCGCGGGCCGAAGATGTCGCCCGCGCCGCCTATGGAAAGCTGATCGCGATGCTGGCGAGCCGCTCGGGCGACATCATTGCCGCCGAGGACGCGCTGGCTGATGCGTTTTTGGCCGCGCTCAGAACCTGGCCGGAGCGCGGCATCCCCGACAAGCCCGAGGCCTGGCTTTTGACCGTGGCCAGAAACAGACGCACCGACCAGGCGCGCCGCGATGCCCGTCTGGTCATCACCGATGAGGCAAATGACATGGCCGACGCGCAAGGCACCGAGCCGGAAGAGACGCAGATCGATGAGCGGCTGAAGCTGCTTTTTGTCTGCGCGCATCCTGCCATCGACGCGGGCATCCGCACGCCGCTGATGCTGCAAACCGTGCTGGGGCTTGAGGCAGAGCAGATCGCCAAGGCCTTCCTGCTCAAACCGACGACCATGGCACAGCGGCTGGTGCGGGCAAAAAAGAAGATCAAATCGGCCGGCATCCCCTTTGTCATGCCGGAGCGCGAGGCCTATCCGGACCGGATGGACGCTGTTCTGGAGGCGGTCTATGGCGCTTATGCCGTGGACTGGCTGGAGGGCGATGGCGATCTCAGCCATGAGGCGTATTTCTTGTCGAGCATCCTGGCCGAGCTTGCGCCGGACAATCCCGAGGCCTTGGGTCTGACCGCCCTTATCGGGTTTATCGAGGCGCGACGTGACGCCCGTGTCGATGAGGGCGTTCTGGTTCCCGTGCCCGAGCAGGACACAGCGCTTTGGGATGCCCGGCTGATCGAACGCTCGGTCAGTATCCTGACCCAGGCATCGCTCAGGCGCACGCCAAAGCGCATGCCGGCGCGCTTTCAGCTCGAAGCGGCCATTCAAGCAGTCCATGCCGCCCGATCGGTGACCGGCAAGACCGATTGGCGGGCGCTGTCGCAGCTTTATCACGGGCTGATGCATGCCTATCCCTCAATAGGTGCTGCGGTCGGCCGCGCGGCGGTTGTGGCCGAGGATGCCGGCCCCTCCGAGGGGCTCAAGATGCTCCAGCTGATCGCCTATGACGGTCTGGAGAGCTACCAGCCCTTTCACGCCGTCCGGGCGCAGTGTCTGGCCGAGCTGGGACGCGTTGCGGAGGCGGCCGAGGCCTATGCCCGGGCAGTCTCTCTGTGCACCGACCAGCCCTCACGGCGTTGGCTTGAGACCAAAATCGCGAATTTGCGAAAAAAGATGTCCTGAGCTGTCGATTGGCCGCGCCGGTCTTCGTCGTGGGGGCAGAAGGGAGAGAACCCCCTTCGCAGCCATCCAGCAGAAAGGACCACACCGATGACCGTTCTTTACACCATCCTCGCCATTCTCGCCGCCATTGCCCTGATCACCCTTCTCCTGCCGCGCAAAGTGGTTGTGACCCGTCAGGCGGAGGTCGATCTGAGCCCGGACGATGTGATCGCCCGGGTGGCGAGCACAAGGGGTTTCAGACCTTCAACCCCTACCGCAGCACCGATCCTGGGCTGAAAATCACCCCGTTCGGCCCGGCCTCGGGCGTCGGCTCCGGCTTTCGCTTTGAAGGCAAGGAGGGCAAGGGCACCCAGACCGTGGCGGACGTCACCGCCACACGCGTCACGCATCACATCGATCTTGGCGCCATCGGCAAGCCTGTGCAGACCATCGAGGCCCAGGCAACGGCCACCGGGGCCCGCGTGACATGGGCCGTGACCTCCGATATGGGCTTCAACCCCGTCTTCCGCATCTTCGGTCTTTTCATGGACCGCATGCTGGGCAAGACCTATGAGCTGGGCCTGAGCAACATCAAGTCGCTGGCCTAGAATGGGTTGGCACAGAGACCAAAGGCGGGCCCCTGGCCCGCCGTTTTTTTGACAGGAACCGGGAACCGCAGGTCACCACGCGCTACGCCGCGATCATCTCCTCGACCGTGATATTGAAACGGTTCAGCGCGCCCTCGAAGCGGCCGAAAAGATGACTGGGATTGCCTCGCGATGCAAATCCCGCCTGGATCTCTTCGCCAAGCTCGAAATCTTCCATCAGGGCGGTCACGGTGATTTTCTGGTTTTTCTCCCAATAGGCCTGCATCTCATCGGTCTCTGGCGCCGAACGCGGCACCAATGTTGCCATGCGTATGCGGGTTTGCGCCTCGCTGAGCGGTTCGAAATGAAACCACATGACATGGTCCTGCTGGACCAGAAGCTGCGTGTTTGTCATCAGCGTCAGGACCATGTTGGCATCGCGCCTGATCTGCCACTCGGCCTCGGGCACGCTGCGCATGTCGGGCATCGAGATCCGTGGCAGTATCGCCCGCATATGTGGGCCAAATGTCTGGTAGGTCAGCAAGTTGTCGGGGAAATAGGGGCCAATGGTGTCCTTATGCGCGACACGGAAATGATAGGCCTCCATCCCGCCTTCCATAAGAACCTTCCAATTGGCTGCAATCTCGGTCGTTTCGATCGCGGCAATGCGGTGGTCGGCCAGTCCGATCCAGTCCAGATCCGGTGCAAGGCCGCTGAGCCAGGCGTCGATATCGGGGATGTCTGCCGCCTCCGGATTTGCGATGATCCAGACGAAGCCATGGGCCTCGCAACAGGGGAGCCGGCGCAAACCACGCTCGGCGCGCGGCAGGTCGGGAAAGCCCTGTGCCTCATGCGGGACGCTGCGCAGTTCGCCCTGATTGGTCCAACTCCACGCATGGTAGGGGCAGGTGAAGACGCGCTTGCACCCCGAGGCGTCGCGCTCAAGCTTTGCGCCCCGGTGACGACAGACATTGAGATAGGCGTGCAATTTGCCGTCATCGTCGCGCGTCAGCAGGATGGGCAGCCCAAGAAACGACTTGGTGAGAAAGGCGCGTGCGCCCTCAAGCTCGGAACTGTGCGCGACGATCACCGGCTTGCGCCTGAAGATCATCGCCCGTTCGCGCTCGAAACGCTCGGCGCTCGCATATCTTGAGATTGGCGAATGCGCGATGGTGTCGTCGAGATATGCGGATTTCTGCTCGGCCAGCCCGATGATCTCCCGAATGAGTGCAACCTCTGTCTGCCGGTCCATGGCTGATCTCCTCCTGCGTGCTTACCAATTGGTAAGTGGCTTACCGATTGGTAAGCGATCCGGGCCGTGCTACGCAAGATCGAAAATGGAAGGGTATGGAAATGGACAGACCCAACGATCCTCGCGCCGGCTACATCGCCATCGCCTCCAGGGTCTTTGCCGTCCATGGTTTCCACGGGGCAAGCCTGGCACGCCTGGCGCAGGAAGCCGGCGTGACAAAGCAGGCGCTGCTGCATTTCTATGGAACCAAAGCGAAGCTCTATGCCGAGGTGCTGTCGCAGCTGGCCGATCGACAGATCCAGAACCTCGAACGCGCCGCAAGGCCCGAGGCGGTGGACCATCTTCAGACCTATTTTGTGCAGCTGATCGACACGGCCTTTTCAGAACCGGGCGATGTGCGACTTGTGGTCAGGGCGCTTCTTGACAGCACCGACGCGGCCCGCACCTGGCCGCTGAAACCCTATGTCGATGCGCTGGTGGAGCTCTTCGGGGCGACGCCGGCTGGCCAAGGCAAATCGATCGACGCGTTGCGCACCCAGGCCTTTCAGGTCATCGGCAGCATTCACTTTGTGTCGATTGCAGCGCCTGCGATCACCGGGATGTACGGAAAAGCCTCGGTATTGCGCAGCAAGACCCAACTGCAAGCCAGCATAACGGAGACCGTCCACGGCTTGGCCCGGGCCGATTGACGGGAAGCCCTATTGCCCCCCGCCACCGATCGGTGCTGTCACCGGATGCCGATCGGGTGCACATTCATCTGGGTCAGCCCCTTCCAGCGGGTCACACCAAGGGTGAACATGAACTCGGTCACGCCGTCATCAACCAGTTCCTGGCTCACGCAATTCTGGATGTGATGCACCCCGTAATCGACCAGGAAGATCTGGTGCACGGGAAAGACCACCTCTGGATCCTCGAACGGCACCGCGTCAGTCGCCCACTGGTCGGTGCAGACAATCGCCACGCCCTGCTGGGCCAGCCAGGAGCCGGCATCCGCGGTGAGGCCGGGCGAGAGCGAGATGAATTTCTGCGGATCGCTTTCAATCAGGGGCAGCCAGCCGGTATGGACCATCACCGCATCGCCAGGGCGCAGGTCGGTTCCAGCCGCCGCCAGCGCGCCCTCAAGATCGGCAACGGTGATCAGGTGACCCGTCTCGCCCGGCACCACGTCGATCATATCGACCCCGCGAAACCCGGCCACATTGAGCACCACGCCACGGGTCACAATCGGGGGGATGGTCTCGACCCCAAAGGCCTTCACGCCTTGATCGTCAAAGACCTCGGAGAGAGGTTTGTCGTTGTAGAGCACATCCCCGCGGGTGATGTGGGCAAAGCCGTCAAAATGGGTTCCGACGCCCGGCCAGGCGGTCACAAACTCATCCATATAGCGCAGCTCGTTGCGCCCATAGGTTATGCCGCCGGGCTGGGCCGGCATCATCACCATGGATTTGTAGTAGCGCGGCGGATACCCCGGCGTGTCGGGCCCGGTCACCAGGGCAAGGGAATATGTCTTGCCCTCCCGCACTGTCTGGATGGCCTCGAGCGTCTTTTCGGGCCCAAGCAGGTTCAGCGCGCCACGTTCATCATCCGGCCCGAAACGGGCGGGCCCGAAATCCTCGGCAACCGTCGGAGCGGCGGCGACAAGCATCAGTGCAGCGGCCGCTGTCGCGGCGGTGTTCATTCGTACCATTTTGTTTCCTCCCAGTTTTGGCCGCGCCTTTTTGGTTGGCGCGCGCCAGAACCTGAAGGTGAGTCAAATGATACCCCATTGCAAGCATGTCGCCGGATATGTCCTGGGCTGCCTAGCAAAGTCGGCCGCCATTTCGACCCAACACGCGTTCGAGGGAAAAGAGTGGAAAGGATCTCAGCGCCTGTAAGCCGACTAGTCAGGATCGAGGTTCAATCCGTCAAAGATCAGATCGGCCAGGTTCTGAGCATATTGGTCGACTGCCGTGTCGCCTGCCAGGGGCGGGCCGTCAAACTTGGCGGACAAAGCCGGGGCAAAGAACGGGGCGCTGCCGCCAATGGCGATCATGAAGAACATCATGCGCCCTTCATCGGCGAAAACGGTAACTCTTTGCTTGCCCACCCGCCTGAGAGCCTCGCGCCAGATCTGGTTCATCGGTTCAAAGTAGTTTTGGTAGAGATAGTCCAATCGCGGGCCTCCTCTGGCGCCTTCGTCCAGAGCAATGCGCGCCATCATCGGGTGGGCAATGGTCAACTTTATGACGTCTGCCAGGGTCTTGCGCAGGTAGGTTTCGGTGACGTTTTCAGACCGCGCCAGATCGGTGAGGTGTTCCGTCCTGGCGCGGACCTGGCCGAGAACGTGATCCATCGCGGCCTGCCACAAGGCGTCCTTGGTGCCAAAATGGTGGTGCACCAAGCCATGACTGCCCCCCAGCTCGCGCGACAGGGCGCGCAGGGACGTTGCGTCGAACCCGTGCCGGGCAAAGGCGTCCAGCGCCTTTTCCAGGATTTGGTCTCGGGTTGCGACACGCTCGTCTGACGCGGGTCGGCCCGGTTTTCGGCGGGGATGCTGCGTCATGCCTGGCTCCTGCGATCAAGGCTAAAGCAACATGCCGCCTGATGCCAAAAAGCCATTTTCCTTGCAAAAATATATTTTATGAAATAGGACATATGTCTGATTAATGGAATCGCAATCTGGGGAAGTTCGGCGGCGTGACGACGCCCAAAACCACGTAAGGAGGCCCGTTTCGGAGGGCAACAAGATCGGGCTCGAGGAGATGGTGATCGCCGACGACCGGGCCGGAATGCCGTTTCGGCGGATGATGCGGGGCGCGATCAGGGACGAACACGGGCGCCTGGATACCAAAACAAAAGGGAGGAGCACAGAATGACGATGGACGAGATCCGGCAGGAAATGCGCAAACGCCTTGGCGAGCAAAGCATCAAGCAGACCGTGAAATACGATTGTGGCGATGATGGCGTGATCTTTGTTGAAGGATCGCAGATCGACGCAAACGATCG
>JBCBKN010000153.1:0-9569 GCA_038521775.1 Pseudomonadota bacterium
CGCGAGATTTTCGGGCCCGAAGTGCCCCAGCATCTGGAGGCGATGCGCGAGGGCGGGCGGGTGATCTTTGCCGGCCTGCCCATCGTGCGCTTTACCACCGAAGAGCGGCTCGACGAGATCGTGCGCATCCATGAGGAAGAGGGCTGCCTCATCTTCAACCCGCACCGCTACACGCTGGAGGAAGGCGGGCGCCAGGCCGTCGATGACCGCCAGCTTGCCTTCAAGCGCGAGGCCGACCCCAAAGGGCTGCTCAACCCCGGCAAGATGATCGCTTGGGACGATCCCGCCTGGGGGTATGAGCGGATGTATGCCTATCCCGGGCTGCAGGCCGCAGGATGACCCGCGCGCGATGACCCGGGCGCTGGTTCTGTTCGCGCATCCCTGTCCGGAGAGCTTTTCGGCCGCCCTGCATGGGAAAGTGGTGGAAACCCTCACCGGGCGGGGCTGGGAGGTTGATGATTGCGATCTTTACGCCGAGGGCTTCTCGCCGGTGCTGACCGAGGCGGAGCGGCGCGGCTATCACGAGGCGCCGGGCAACAAAATCCCCGTGCAGGACTATGTCGACCGGCTGATGGCCGCCCAGGCGCTGGTGCTGGTCTTTCCGGTGTGGAATTTCGGCTATCCCGCGATCCTGAAAGGCTTTTTTGACCGGGTTTTCCTGCCGGAGGTGTCGTTTCGGCTGGTCAATGGGAAGGTGCGCCCGAACCTCACCCATATTGCCAAGCTGGCCGCGGTCACCACCTATGGCGGCACGCGCCTGCGCGCGATTGGCGCCGGCGACCCGCCGCGCCGGGTGGTCACCCGGGCGGTGCGCTACAGCTGCCAGCCAAAGACCATGCGGTATCTGGCGCTTTACGACATGAACCGCGCCGACCAGCCCAAACGCGAAGGTTTTCTGCGCCGGGTGGGCCAGGAAATGGCGCGGCTCTGATCGGGGACGTCACTGATGCAGGCGGCGCCGGAGAAAGCCGATGATCAGTTCGGGAAGACGCGGATGCCGCCAGGAGGTTTCATGCGGCGTGTCCGGCAGAACGTTGAGCGCAAAGCCCGGCAGAACGCCCATCATCCGCTCCAGATAGGCGCGCTCGGGGTCTTCGCTGCCGACAATGCCCAGCACAGGCAGGCGCAGCCCGGCAATCGCAGGCTCCGGCAGGTCGATCCATGCCGCGACCGAGCCGGCAAGCGCCGTCAGCGCATCGGCATTTGGGAAGCGGGCGGCATTGTCGGGCGTGCGCAGCCACTCGCCGATGCCGGCATAGATCGGCACCACCTCGGAGGGCGACCAGCCCGATCCGATCAGCGTGAGCGATGCGACGCTGTCGGGCTTGACCAGCGTATGGGCCAGCGCCAGCTCGGCGCCCAGCGAAAACCCGATCACATGCATGGTCGAGATCTGCTCGGCGGCCATCAGCCGCCCGATATCCGCAACCAGCTCATTGCCGTAAAGCGCGGGATCGGTCGGCTTGACGCTGCCGCCATGGCCCAGCACATCGGGCGCGATCAGCCGGGTCTTGGCGGGCAGCGAGGACAGCGCCTCGACAATGCCATTGGTCCACCACATCTCCGAGGACATGGTGAACCCGTGCAAAAGCAAGATGGCCGGGCCCGAACCGGCCGCCCGGTAGGCAAGATCGGTGCCGTCCTCGCGGCAATATCGGTGCATTTCCATGGCCGCAGGGGTGCCGTGGCGTCTCGCGCCTGTCAATGGCCCTGCCCGCCGATCCGAAATTCGATGAGAGTGTGATGCATGCGCTGATCATTTACTGCCATCCCGCGCCTGAAAGCTTCACCGCCGCGGTGCGCGATCGGGTGGTCGCGGCCCTGACCGCGAAGGGGGCAACCGTCGAGACGCTCGACCTTTATGCCCGGGCGTTCGACCCGGTTTTGTCGCGCGCCGAGCTTGCGGGGTATGAGGATGCGCCGGCCAACCTGGCCCCGGTGGCCGAGGAGGTCGCCGCCCTGCGCCGCTGCGACACGCTGATCTTCGTCTACCCCACTTGGTGGTACGGGCAGCCCGCGCTGCTCAAGGGCTGGCTCGACCGCGTGCTCCTGCCCGATGTTGCCTTTTCAATGCCGCGGCCCAATGAGACCATCCGCCCGCTTCTGACCCATATCACCCGGCTGGGCGTCTTCACCACCTGCGGCGCCTCCTGGTGGCTGACCCGTCTGGTCGGCGCGCCGGGCAAACGGACCCTTCTGACCGGGTTGCGGATTTTATGTGCCAAACGCGTGCGCACCGCCTTTGCCGCGCATTACCTGATGGACAGCTCCAGCCCCGGCAGCCGCGCGCGCCATCTTGCACGGGTCGACCGCTGCATGCGACGGTTTCTGGCGTGAACGGATGGGGGGAGGTCATGGTTCCAATCTTGGACTGGGCGCGGTTTGCAAGCGGTGCGGATCGGGTGGGTTTTGTGGCCGATCTGGGCCATGCCTGCCGCGAGACGGGGTTTTTCCTGATCACGGGCCATGGCATCGACCCGGCGCTGATTGCGCAGGTCTTTGCTGAGGCGGACCGGTTCTTTGACCTGCCGCTGGCGCAGAAGCAGGAGCTCGACATCACCCGCTCGCCGCACAATCGCGGCTGGTCGGGCGAGGGGACCGAGACGCTTGACGAGGGCTCGGGCCAGATGGACCGAAAGGAGGCGTTCAATATCGGGCTCGATCTTACGCCCGACGATCCGCGCATCCTGTCGGGCGAGCCGTTTCGCGGCGTCAATCTCTGGCCCGATCTGCCCGCCTTCCGGACCACCATGCTTGCCTATTACACGGCCGTCTGGCAGCTGGGGGTCGATCTTCACCGGGCCATCGCGTTGGATCTGGGGCTGGAGGAGGGGTATTTTGCCCCCCATCTCGACCAGCCGCTGGCCACCTTGCGGCTGCTGCGCTACCCGCCCGGCACTGGCGCGTCGGAGGAGATCGGCGCCGGTGCGCATACCGATTATGGCTCCATCACGCTCTTGATGACCGATGGCGAGGGCGGATTGCAGCTGCGCCCGCGCGGCGGCGACTGGATGGATGCGCCAATCGCGCCGGGTGCGTTCGTGGTCAACATCGCCGATTGCCTGATGCGCTGGACCAACGATGTCTATGTCTCGACCCCGCATCGGGTGCTGCCGCCGCGGCGAACCCGCCGCTCGCTGGCCTTTTTCCTCGACCCCAACCCGGACAGCATGATCGAGGCGCTGCCGGGCACGGGGGCCGCGAAATACCCGCCCGTCAGCGGGGCGGAGTATCTGCGCCAGAGGCTTGCGGCGACCTATCCCGACTGGGATGCGGTGCAGTGAGCGGCGGCGGCTCCAGCCCTGCGGCGGCTGGCAGGCGCCATCGCTGGGCCGAATACCGCACCATTGAATGGCCCGAATGGGATCCGGACCAGGTGATCGCCATCCTGCCCACCGCGGCGATCGAACAGCACGGGCCGCATCTGCCGGTCGGGGTCGACATGATGATCAATGAGGGCATGCTGGGCACGCTGTGCGACACGCTGCCTGCGGATCTCGACATCCGCATTTTGCCGGTTCAGGCGGTTGGCAAGTCGAACGAGCATCTCGACGCGCCGGGCACACTGACCCTGACCGCCGAAACCGCCCTGCGCGCCTGGGTCGAGATCGGCCTCTCGGTCGCGCGGGCCGGGCTGCGCAAGATGGTTATCGTCAACAGCCATGGCGGCAATCTCGACCTGATCGGCATTGTGGCGCGCGAGCTGCGGGTGCAGGCGGGCATGATGGTGGTCAAATGCCAATGGGGCGGGTTTGGCCATCCCGCCGGGATGTACAGCGCGCATGAGCTGGCCTTTGGCATCCATGGCGGGGATGTCGAAACCTCGCTGATGCTGCATTTTCGGCCTGATCTGGTGGATCTGGCGCGGGCGGAGAATTTCGCATCGAGCGCCGAGACCGATGCCATCGCGCCCACCGGCCCCGTCTCCTATGGCTGGATGGCGCGCGACCTCAACCCCCGGGGCACGGTCGGCAATGCCGCAGCGGCAAGCGCCGAAAAGGGCCGGGCGACCGCTGCGCATCAGGTGGCGGGGTTCGCTCGGATGCTGGCTGCGCTGCGCGATGCGCCGCTTGACCGGTTCGCGCCGGCTCTCGGGCCATGACGGCGGTCAAGATCTGCTGCATTGCCACGCTGGAAGAGGCCGAGATGGCGATTTCCGCAGGTGCGGCCGCGATCGGGCTGGTCGGCGCCATGCCCTCGGGCCCCGGCCCGATCCCCGATGCGCGCATCGCCCAGATCGCCCAGGCGGTCCGCGGCCGGGCGATGTCGGTTCTGCTGACCAGCGAGACCGCCCCCGACGCCGTGGTCGCCCATGTCGCGCGCTGTCATCCCTCGGCCGTCCAGCTCGTCGATGCGGTGCAACCCGGCACGGTCGCAGCCCTGCGGTCCGCTTTTCCCGATCTCACGATCATTCAGGTGATCCATGTTGGCGGCCCGTCCGCGGTCGCGGATGCACAGGCTGCGGTAGAGGCGGCCGACATGCTGCTGTTGGACAGCGGTGCGCCCGAAAAGGCAGTCAAGGAGCTTGGCGGCACCGGGCGGGTGCATGACTGGTCGATCTCGGCCCAGATCGTGCGCGAGAGCGCCTGCCCGGTCTGGTTGGCGGGCGGCCTCTCTCCGGCCAATGCTGCGGATGCCATTGCCACCGTTGCGCCTCATGGATTGGATATCTGCACCGGGCTCAGGCCCGACGGGCGCCTCGACCCGCGGCTTCTTTCGGCATTTATGGCCTTGGCGCGCTAGCGTTTGCAGATCCTCAACCCTTCGACACGAGAATGCGGCGTGAACGAAACGGGATACTGAGGAGGGCGGTGCGTTGGAACTTGACCAGTCGGTCGACCCGCAGCACGACTTTGACGCCTCGCTCTTTGTGGCGCGCAAGGTGCTCTACACGGCCGCCTCGATGCGTTTGCCGCTCAATCCCAAGGTGTTCCGCGTGCTTTATGAGGCGGAATGCGGTCCTTATGAGACGCTCAAACGCCTCAGCGATGAGATGCGCACGGCCGATGATGGTCCCGACGTGGTCGAGATCGAGGATCTGCACGACAAGGTTTTTGACGGAACTGCAAGCTATCGGGGCCTGTCCGACATCTCCGAGCGGCTGATGACCGAGATGGAGCAGGTCGGCGATATCGTGGCCGATCGAATCGGCCATGACGCCAATTACATCGGCACCCTGACCGAGGCGCGCCGCAATTTCGGTCTGTTCACCCGCGCGGCCGACGCCAAACGTCTGATCTCGGACCTGGTGTCAGAGGCGCAGATGCAGGCGGCCCGGGTGTCCGAATTCATGGCGCAGATCGAAGCCAAGCAGGCCCAGATCGGCGAGTTGAAGGGCGAGCTGAGCGAGCTGCGTGAGCGGGTGAATCTCGACCATCTCACCGGGCTCTTCAACCGCCGGTATCTTGACGATGCCCTGGCGCGCGAGGTCCAGCGTTCGAAAATGGAGAATGCGCCGCTGTCGCTGGCGATCTGCGATCTCGATCATTTCAAGAAGCTCAACGACACATGGGGCCATTCGGTCGGCGATTCCGTGCTCAAGCATTTTGCCGGCATCATGCGGTCAAACACCAAGGGCAAGGACATCGTCGCCCGCTATGGCGGTGAAGAGTTCGCGCTGATCTTTCCCGACACCAATGCGCGCGACGCCCGCAAACTGCTCGAGACGATCCGTCAGGCGCTCTACACGCGCAACCTCGTCTCAACAACGACCCGCAAGCGCATCGGGCATGTCTCGGCATCGTTCGGCCTGGCCGGGCTGCGCCCCGACGATACGGTCGAATCGATCATCGGCCGGGCGGACGAGCTGCTCTATGTTGCCAAAAATCGCGGCCGCAACAACATCGCCGCCGATTTCGCTCAGATGTCGGGCGCTGCGCAGGCCGTCGTGGAGTGAGCATCCCGGCGGCGTGGCGCACGCCGTCTCGCGTTTCGGCCTGGGGTCCTGGGGAACGGACCGATCCAATCTTTGGACGGCTGGCACCTGCCCTCGGTCAGCATTCACGTGCTGTACTCCTATTCCACGGTCCGTAGCATGTTCCGAAGGGGTGTCCGCCTCGCGCCTTTGGTGTGGCGTCGCAAAGGGGAGACTGGCTCGAACAGGCCCGCGCCCCGCCACCGGCTCGACTTGAACTGATACGCGGAACAACGGCTGCAGACCACCCGGGCCGTACTCCGCGACGCTGGCCGGAAGGGCGGATCCCCAGCGGATTTCTCGGCGCTCACGCATCGGTCAGCTTGTAAAAGTTCATGCTTTGTTCCATTCTGGATGCCATGGCCAAGTCGTCACATCCACCAGCCGGGCGCCCGCCCACGGCGCGTGGCCGCGGCGCGCTGAGCAATGCGTCGGGTCGGTTTGAACGCTATGCGCGGCTGATCGACCCGGATGCGGATGCCGATGCCGATGCCCCGCCGCCGAACCCGCTGACCACGGTCATGGAGGAGCGTCCGCGCAGCATTTTGACGCGCAACACCTCGCCCGATTTGGGCTTTGATCGATCGATCAACCCCTATCGCGGCTGCGAGCATGGCTGCATCTACTGCTATGCGAGGCCAAGCCATGCCTGGTTGGGCTTCTCGGCCGGGCTGGATTTCGAAACCCGCCTGATCGCCCGCCCGGACGCGCCGGCGCTTCTCGACGCGGCGCTGCGCAAACCGGGTTACAGCCCCGCGCCGATCGCAATCGGCACCAACACCGACCCCTATCAGCCGATTGAGCGCGACCGGCGGATCATGCGGGGCATTCTGGAGGTGCTGCTGGCCCACAGGCACCCGGTCACGGTCACCACAAAGGGCGCCGCGATCCTGAAGGATGCCGACATTCTGGGTGAGCTGGGGCGCCTTGGGCTTGCCAGCGTTGCGGTGTCGCTGACCAGTCTCGACAGCCGGTTGTCACGGTCCATGGAACCGCGGGCCGCGGCGCCGGCAACACGCCTGCGCATCGTGTCGACCCTGGCGCGGGCCGGCTGCCCGACCGGCGTGATGCTCGCGCCGCTGATCCCCGCCCTCAACGATCATGAGGTTGAGCGGCTCGCGGCCGCGGCGGCCGGCGCTGGGGCAGGGTTTGCAACCCATATCGTTTTGCGTCTGCCGCTGGAGGTGAAGGATCTCTTCCGCGAGTGGCTCGCTGCAAGCTATCCCGACCGGGCAAAGCGGGTGATGCGCTATGTGCGCGAGATGCATGGCGGGCGCGATTATGACCCTCAATGGGGCAAACGCATGCGTGGAGACGGTGTCTTTGCCCGGCTGATTGCCCGACGGGTCGAGGTTGCGTTTGCGCGCGCGGGGCTTGCGCGGTCCGGCCCTGACCTGCGCTGCGATCTTTTTGCGCCCCCCGCGCGGTCTGGCGACCAAATGCGCTTTGACGGGATCTGATCCAGGCTCCTGCAGAGGCTTGCGTCGGGGCGGGCGGGATGGGAACATTCGCCGATGCGCGCAAAACAGAGCAGAATGGCCGATGATCTGGCGCTGGAGCGGCGCTATGGCGCGCGCATTGCCGGCATCGACGAAGCCGGGCGCGGGCCATGGGCCGGGCCTGTGGTGGCGGCCGCCGTGGTTTTGGACGGGGCGGCGGTGCCGTCGGGGATCGACGATTCCAAACGTCTGTCGCCGCGCAAGCGGGCCGCGCTTTGTGCCGAGATCCTGGCGCATGCCGAAACCGGCATCGGCCAGGCCAGCGTCGAGGAGATCGACGCCATGAACATCGCCCAGGCCACGGCGCTGGCAATGCGCCGCGCGGTGGCGGCGCTGCGCTGCCCGCCTGAGTTTGCGCTGATCGACGGCAATCGGGTCCCGGCCGGCCTGCCCTGCCGTGCCATGCCGCTGATCGGCGGTGACGGGCTCTCATTGTCGGTGGCGGCCGCATCGATCCTGGCAAAGGTCACCCGCGACCGGATCATGACCGCGCTCGCCCAGGCGTTTCCCGGCTATGGGTGGGAGAGCAATGCGGGCTATGGGGTGCCGGCGCATGCCGCGGCGCTGCGCCGGTTCGGGATCACGCCGCATCATAGGCGGTCGTTCCGGCCCATACACAACATATTGTATCAGAAGACTGCGCTAACAGACTGATTCCAAATTTAATTTGACCTGCTGAATCTCTGCGGTCATGATTCGGTCACCGCTGAAATTGCTGCTGTTGCGCCATGACCCGCCATCTGCCGAACCCGCGGCTGCCCCTCGACCGCGTCGTCGAAGGCGACTGCATCACCCGCATGCGCGCGCTGCCGGCAGCCAGCGTCGATCTGGTCTTTGCGGACCCGCCCTACAATTTGCAGCTGCGCGGCGACCTGCACCGGCCCGACAATTCAAGGGTGGATGCGGTCGACGATGCCTGGGACCAGTTCTCCAGCTTCGAGGCCTATGACCATTTCACCCGCGAATGGCTGACCGCGGCACGGCGGCTTCTGAAACCGGGCGGGGCGATCTGGGTCATTGGCAGCTATCACAACATTTTCCGCCTGGGCGCGGCCTTGCAGGATCTGGGATTTTGGATCCTCAATGACGTGATCTGGCGCAAATCGAACCCGATGCCGAATTTTCGCGGCAAGCGGCTGACCAATGCGCATGAGACGCTGATCTGGGCCGCGCGGGGCGAGGCGCAGAAATACACCTTCAACTATGATGCCCTGAAGGCGCTGAACGACAATCTGCAGATGCGGTCGGATTGGGTGATCCCGCTTTGCACCGGGTCCGAGCGGCTCAAGGATGTCGACGGGGCCAAGGCGCATCCGACCCAGAAGCCCGAGGCGCTGCTGCACCGGGTGATTGTCGGCAGCACGCGGCCCGGCGATGTGGTGCTCGACCCGTTCTTTGGCACCGGCACGACCGGGGCGGTGGCCAAGCGGCTGCGGCGGCGCTTTATCGGGATCGAGCGCGACCCGGCCTATGTCGCCGCGGCCCGGGCGCGCATTGACCGGGTGCAGCCGGTGACGGCCGAGGCGGTGACGGTCACGCCGTCGCGCCGTGCCGAGCCGCGGGTGCCCTTCGGCCAGCTGGTCGAGCGTGGCATGCTGGCGCCGGGCGAGGTTCTGGTGTCGCAATGCGGGCGCCATCAGGCGCGGGTCAGGGCCGATGGCACGCTGGTCTCGTCGGATGCGCGCGGATCGATCCATCAGGTGGGGGCGGCCGTTCAGGGCGCGCCATCCTGCAACGGCTGGACCTATTGGCATGTCAAGCTCGAGGGCAGGCCGGTTCCGATCGACATCTTCCGCCAGCAGATCCGGGCCGAACTGGCCGCGCAGTGAGCGCAGCGCTCAGCCCGGACGCTCCCATTCCATGACGCAGAAATAGGGCACGCGGTTGTAACGCGCGTCTTTCTCGGGCAGGTCGCTGCGCGCGGCCGGCTCGTCGAACCCGCGCAGGATGAGCCCGGCGGCGAGAAAGCGCTGCAGATAATCCGAAAGCGGCCGGTGGTGGTTGACCACCGAAATGCCGCGCCATTCCGACAGGACCTCGCGGCGTTCCAGATAGCGATCGATGCCAAAGTTGAGTGGCCGGCCAGCCGCATCATATCTCCAACCCGTTGGCAGACCGGCAGAAAACTGGCTGCCTATGTTGGCGACCAGCATCCG
>JBCBKN010000154.1:0-9536 GCA_038521775.1 Pseudomonadota bacterium
ACCCATGGCTCAACCGGCAACATCTCCGCGCGCACCGAGGATGGCGGGCTTCTCGTCTCGCCCACCGGCACCAGCTTTGGCCGGCTCGACCCCGCGCGGCTGAGCCGGTTTGATGCCCAGGGCCGCCATATCGACGGCGATCCGCCGACCAAGGAGATGCCGCTTCACACCGCATTCTACGACACCCGCCGCGCGGCCGGCGCGGTCGTCCACCTCCATTCCTGCCATTCCGTGGCGCTCTCGCTCCTGCCCGATCTCGACCCCGACAATTTCCTGCCGCCCTTCACGCCCTATGCAATCATGCTGCTGGGCCGGGTGAAGCTCCTGCCCTTCTTTGTGCCCGGCGATCCGGCCATGGGCGCGGCGGTGCGCGGCCTTGCCGGGACGCGCGCGGCGGTGATGCTGGCCAATCACGGGCCGGTCGTTGCCGGCAAAACCGTCGAGGCGGCCTGCAATGCCATCGAGGAGCTGGAGGCGACCGCGCGGCTGGCGCTGATCCTGCGCGGCGCGCCGGCCCAGACCCTGACGGCCGAGCAAATCGGCCAGGTCGTCACACGCTTTGATGTGGAGTGGGAGACATGATCCGGTTTTCGGCCAATCTGGGCTTTCTGTGGCGCGAGCTGCCCCTGCCCGAGGCGATCCACGCCGCCAAGGCGGCCGGCTTCGATGCGGTGGAATGCCATTGGCCCTATGATACCCAGGCCGCGGCGGTGCGCGCTGCGCTATTGGCGACCGGGCTGCCCATGCTCGGCCTCAACACCCAGCGCGGCGCGCCGGGCGAAAACGGGCTCTCTGCCCTGCCGGGGCTCGAGGCCGAGGCGCGGGCCGCAATCAGCGAGGCCATCGCCTATGCCGAGGCCATCGATGCAGGGGCGATCCATGTCATGGCAGGCTTTGCGCAGGGCGATGCGGCCCGGGCGGCGTTTGAACGCAACCTCGCCTTTGCCTGCGCCCAGACCGATCGCACGATCCTCATCGAGCCGCTCAACCGCCATGACGCGCCGGGCTATTTTTTGGAGACGACCGACCAGGCCCGCACGATCATCGAGACGGTGGCGGCGCCCAATCTGCGCCTGATGTTTGACTGCTATCATGTCGGCCGGACCGAGGGCGATCTCTGCACCCGGCTCACCGGCCTTCTGCCCGTCATCGGCCATATCCAGTTTGCCAGCGTGCCCGATCGCGGCCCGCCCGATCGCGGCGAGGTGAATTACCGCGCCGTCTTTGCCCATATCGCTGCGCTGGGCTGGACCGCCCCGCTGGGCGCGGAGTTCAAGCCGGCCGGCGACACAACCATCGGCGCCTGGTTATCAGAGTACCGGGTCCCCAACGCCCTCTAGACCACCACGGCCCGCCCAGAACTCTCTCCCAAAGACGCCGCCCTGACCCCAACGAACCAGCCAGCGGATCGGCCCGCAGATCGGCCGCGTCAGATCCTGGCAGTCTGGGGCAGCACAAAGGTCTGCCCGGGCGCAGGCGGCGTGTTGACCGCCAGGCGGCATCCATAGGCCGCGGTCAGGCCGCTGTCGGTGAGCACCTCGGCCACCGTGCCGGAGGCCAGGATCCGCCCCTGAGACATCAGCCAGACCCTGTCGGCATACATTGCCGTGAGGTTGAGATCATGCATCACCGCGACAACGCCACCCCCCCGCTCGGCATAGCGACGCGCCACCTCCATGATGACCAGCTGATGCCCGATATCGAGGCTCGCGACAGGCTCATCGAGAAACAGCCAGCGCGGGCCGGTGTCATCGACCGGGTCCCAAACCTGCGCAAGCACCCGTGCCAGTTGCGTTCGCTGCTGCTCTCCGCCCGACAGCTCCTGAAAATAGCGCTGCGCATGGCCTGCCAGCCCAACAGCCTCCAGTGATCGGGCGGCAAGCGTCCTGTCGGCGGCGTGACGTCCCGCCTCGACCCCCATGCGCACGACCTCGATCACCCGAAAGGGAAATGCCATGCCGCCCGATTGCGGCAGCACGGCGCGACGCGCGGCAAGTGCGGCGACCGGAACCCTCTGAATGTCCTGCCCGTCAAGCGCCACCCGGCCGCTGGCCGACAGCTCCCCCGTCAGGCTGCGCAAAAGCGTGGTCTTGCCCGATCCGTTCGGCCCCACGATGATGGCAAACTGCCCCGGCTCGGCGACAAAATCGGCACCGGCCAGGATATCCCGGCGCCCAAGCCGTACATGGATGTTCCGCGCAACCAGGCTCACAGGTCCACCACACCCCGGGCGCGCAGCAGGATCCACAGGAAAACCGGTGCGCCCAGAACCGCCGTGACAATGCCGATCGGCAGTTCGGAGGGCGCGATGATCGTGCGGCTGATGCAATCGGCCAGCACCAGCAGGCTGGCCCCCAAAAGCGCCGCATTCGGAAGCAGCGTGCGGTGGTCGGGCCCGGTTGCCAGGCGCAGAAGATGCGGCACCACGATGCCGACAAACCCGATCCCGCCCGAAACCGCAACCGCCGCGCCGGTCGCACAGGCCACCGTCAGAATGGCGCCGGTCTTAAGGCGCTCCAGCGGCACACCCATATGCATCGCCGCCGCCTCGCCCAGGGCCAGACCATTGAGGCCGCGCGCCATCAGAGGTGCGGCCAGAACCGCAAGCGCAATCAGCGGTCCCGCCGCCAGCAGCTTCAGCCAGCTTGCACCGGCCAGCGAGCCGAGCCCCCAGAAGGTCAGATCGCGCAGCTGCCGGTCATCGGCGATGAAGACCAGCACGCCCGACAGCGCACCGGTCAGCGCGCCAAGCGCGATGCCGGCCAGAAGCATCGTGGCCACCGAGGTTCTGCCCCGTCGGGTCGACACCCGGTAGAGCAGCAGGGTCGAGATCCAGCCGCCGGTAAAGGCGGCAAGCGGCACCAGATAGGCACCGACAGTGTCGAGGATCGCCAGCGGCAGCGCCCCGCCCAGCACGATCGCCAGGATCGCACCCAGCCCCGCGCCCGCGCTGACCCCGACAAGGCCGGGATCGGCCAGCGGGTTGCGAAACAGGCCCTGCATCACCGCACCCCCCACCGCGAGTGCAGCGCCGATCAGCAGGCCGAGCGCGAGACGGGGCAGACGGATGTCAAACAGGATGATCCGTGCGGCAGGGTCCAACGCGCCGGTCTCAAACCAGTCTGCCACCGCCGCACGCACCTGCGCCCCCGCCGCCCCGATCGACAGCGACAGAAGCGCGACCAGCGCCGTGAAGAGCCAAAGCAGGCCATGCAGGCGCCAGGCTTTGTGCAGCCGGTCGGGCTCCAGCGACGCATCGGCCGCCGCCGCGTCACTCGCCATAAATTGCAGCGTTGAGATCGACAATCGCCTGCGCGGTTCTGGGCCCGAAGCCCAGCAGATACAGCCCGTTCATGCGGATCACGGCGCGGTTGCGCGCCGCGTTGGTCGGTGCGAGCGCGGGCATGGCAACCAGATCATCGAGTGCCGTGTCATGCCCGCCGCCCCGGTCCATCATCAGGATCCAGTCTGGCGCTGCGGCCGCGACCGCCTCATCGGTCAGGGGCTTATAGCCCTCGAACGCGTCGACAGCATTGAGGCCCCCGGCAAGCGCGATGATCGCCGCCGCCGAGGTGTTGCGGCCCGCCGCCAGGATCCGCCCGCCTTGCGTGGACAGGATAAAGAGCACCCGCGCGCGCTCGGGCGCTGCAATCTGGGCGACGCGGGCGGCGGCACGGTCAAACTCCGATCCGATCTGCGCGCTCAGCGCCGCGGCCTCCGCCTCGACCCCCAGCGCCGCACCGATCACGCGAACCTTCTCAAGGATCCCCGCCCTGGTCGGGGCGTCGGGCACAATGACCAGCGGCACGCTGGCCGATCTCAGCACGTCGAGCGTGTCGGGCGGCCCCGCACCCTCGTCAAGAAGGATCAGGTCGGGCCCGACGCTCAGCACTCCCTCCGGCGACAGGCTGCGCATATAGCCGACATCCGGCAAGGCAGCCGCCTCGGGCGGAAAGCTCGACGTGGTGTCGCGCGCAACAAGCCGGTCGCCCTGACCCAGCGCATAGACGATCTCGGTGATCGCTCCGCCGACAGACAGCACCCGCTCGGCCGCCTCGGCCGGTGCTGCTTCCGTGCCCGTTTCCGTAGCCGTTTCCGTGGCTGCTTCCGTGACTGCTGCCGGGGATTGATCTTGAGCCGCGGCAGGCGCTGCCAAAGCCGATATCCAGACCGTCACCGCAAGAAGCACCGCTCCAAGGCTTTGAGAGTGCACGGCAAACCCTCCTTGGGAGGGAGAGCGCGCCTGTCCCGCGGCCCGACCTCCCTTAAATCCGACTAGTTTTGTCTGCTTCTACCCCAGCAGATGGCCGGGCGCAATCGAATTGACCCCGCCCTCCAGGCCCGGGCCATCAACCGCTCGCAAGATCTCCGCGGCCCCACCAGTGCGGCGAGGGCCATGTTGCCGCCGCACCTGCAGGAGATCATGGAGAAGGTCGTGCCGGGCGCCGATCGCGCTCGCACAGTTTGTTCCATGACCCACCCAAACGAGCGTTTTCCACCACTGGCCGACCTAAGGTGAACGGCCGACCCGACCCGGCGGGCGCATTGCGACAATAGCCAGGCTCGTTTAAACTCACATGTGAAGCGAATGCGACGGGTGCGGCTCCGGCGTGGGCATCTTGAGAACCGAATTGCCGGGATTTCCAGGGCTCTTCATTGTGGCCTCCTGTGCGGGCGGGGTCAGCGCCACCGGTGTGGCCGACAGGCCGGCAATGGCCGCGACGCGGCATGATGCCGAACGGGCCGAGCGGCTGGTTGCAACGCAGCACCCGGTGCGAGGCAGGCTGACGGGTTGGGCGGCCGGGCGCGACGGGCCGGCCGCGGTGGCCGAGCGCGCCCGGCAGGAGCTTGTCGAACGCAGCGCGGCCTTGCGCTGGTGGCAAAAGGCCTCGGCGTTGGCCGTGGCGCCCGCGCCCGCCCGCACGGCTTTCGCAGCGGCAGGCCGCGCCTGGCCCCGGCAGGACAGGCGCCTGGAAGGTCTGGCCATGCTGGCCGGCGGGGGAACGCCCGTGCTTCTGGCCTGGAGCCTCATGGGACCCGAGCCGCGGGCCTGCCTTGCCATGGCCGCGCATTCCGATGTCGAGATCGCGGCCTGGTCGGTGCGGCGCGAGCTGTGCCAGATGGAGTTCGCCCGCGCCCTGCTGGACCGTCGCGCGGCCCTGGGCATGTGCCAGCCGGGCGATGTCGCGCAGCGTGCCGGGCTTGCCCGCCGCGATGCGGCTTTGCGCGGCCGACTGTCTGAGGCGGATCTTGCCGCATATGCACCGCCCGTGCCGCACGGCCCGGTTGCGTTCAAATCGATGCATATGGCGGCGCATCTTGTGATTCAGGCCGCCTGGGCCGATGGCGGGGGAGTGGCCCATGCACGTGACCGTGACTGTGACTGTGACTGTGACCATGCCCCGCGCCACGCGCATGATCGTATCGCGGACGATGACATGGCCTTCGTCCCGGAAGACATCCATGAAACGGACCGCCCGCGCCTGAGCGACCTTTATGTCTAGCCGGCCCGTTCTTCACCTCACGCTCGGCGGGGGGGTGCGATGCACGCTGGCGGGCCGGCCGGTGCCGCTGTCCTCCAGCCCGGTCCGGCGGGTGCTGGGATACATCGCGCTTATGCCGGGGCAGGCAGAGCATCGCGGGCGGCTTGCCGCGATGATGTGGGAGAACTCCAATGCCACCCAGGCCCGCCAGAACCTGCGCCAAGCGCTGCACAAGCTGCGCCGCGATCTGGGCGCCGACTGGCCGGGCCTTGTCATCGGTCGCGGCGAGATCGCGCTGCGCCCGGGCTGGGTGGTCACCGATCTCGACGATGCGCTGCTGCAGCTCAAACAGGGTGTGGTTCCAGAGAGCCTGACCTCGGGCCAGCTTGCGCCCGGCCGCATCCTGGCCAGCGACGCACCGGCCGGCGAGATGTTCGAAAGCTGGCTGCGCATCCGTCAGCGCGATGCCGAGGTTGCGCTGACCGATGCCCTGACCGCGCTGATGGATGGGGACGCGGGCGCGGTGTCTGAGCGGGCGGCCGAGGCGCTCTTGCGGCTCGACCCCTCCGACGAGCGCGCCGCGCGCCACCTGATGCGCCGGCTGCATCTGAGCGGGCGCACCGGGCGGGCGCTGGAACTTTACGAGACGCTTTGGACCTGCCTGACCGAGGAGTATGACACCGAACCGTCCGCACCCACCCTGGCGCTGATCGCCCAGATCAAGCTGGGCACCCCGCTCGATCCAACCGTCCCGCCCGGCGGATCGGCGCCGGGGGGCATGGCCGGCCCGCCCGGGCAGGAGCGGCTGAGCATCGGGCTTTCTGCCGCGGCCGAGGCCGGTGCGCCGCATGTCGCGGCCGCGGCACGGCTCTTTCGGTCCGACCTTATGGCCTCGCTGCTGCGGTTTCGCAGCTTCGAGATCGTCGATCTGCAAAACGCGTCCAGACCCGTCGATTACCGGCTGGAGCTCTCGGTTGCCGGCGCGCGCGACCATCTCATGCTGCTGGCGGTGCTGATCCGGGCCCGCGACGGGGCAGCGCTCTGGTCCGAGCGCTGGTCGGGCCTGGCCGAAAACTGGCTCGCCACCCAGGCGGAGGTGATTGCCCGCCTGGCGTCGGCGCTCTCGCTCACCGCGGCCAGGTTGCGCGTGCAAGAGCTGCGCGATGCAACGGTCGCGCGCGGTGCGATCGACGATTGGCTGATGGGCAATCAGGCGCTGGAGCGGTTCACCGCCGAAGGGCTGGAGGAGGCCGCGGCCTGCTTTGGCCGGGTGATCAGGGCGGCGCCCGAGGCCTCGATGGGCTATTCCAGCCTCGCCCGGCTCAAGAACGGCGCGCATCTGATGCTGCCGGGACGGATGCGCACGGATGCCATTCACGCCGAGGCCAAGGCGCTGGGCGCGCGGGCCGTGGCGCTCGACCCGCTCGATGCACGGGCGCATCTGGCCCGGGCCTGGGCCTGGTGCCTGCGCGACGAGCATGATCATGCGCTTGCGGGGTTCGAGCTTGCCTGCACCTGCAATCCCAACGATCCCTGGACAGCCCTGTCATCGGCGCTTGGGGCAAGCTTTGGCGGCGCGCAAGACCGGGCCGTGCAACTTGCAGGCCAGGTCCTGGCCAAGGACTGGACGACCGAACCGGTGCAATGGGGGTTTCACGCGCCGATCCGCTTTCTGGGCGAGGATTATGCAGGATGCGTCGAGGCGGCGCAGGCGGGCGGGCAGGCGATCCCGAACCTGCCGGCCTGGGGCGCGGCGGCGCATTGGCTTTTGGGAGAGCCGGAACCCGCGCGCCGCAGCTGGGAGAGCTTCGCTGCGCGCTGCCACGCGCATTGGTCGGGCGACATGCCTGCAACCCGCGAGGCGGTGCTGGCCTGGTTCCTCTCGCTCTTCCCGATCCGCGATGCACGCCAGCGCGACCGGCTGTGCGCAGGGGCGCGCGGCGCCGCCGGGCTGGACTGACAGCGCCGGCTCAGACGCCTGGGCCTAAATGCACTGGGTGCAGATATAGGCGCCCATATAGGGGTGCAGGAACCTCTCCATCGCGTCATCGGTATCGAGTTTCACCACCATCAGGTCGAGCGCGTCGCCGGTCACCGGGGTGGGGTTGAGAAACCCCACGCTTTGCCATTCGGACGGCCCGCTGCTGTCCGACCCTGTCGCGGCCCCCGCGCCCGCCCCGCCCGTATCGTCGCCCGTATCGTCGCCCGTACCTTCGCCCGGCGCGCCGGTGACCGGCGAGACGAGCTGCGCAAGCTGGTCGAGATAGGTCTTGCCGATCTGAAGCGTGGGCCGCATGGGCGGGTTGTCGGCGATGTCGCGCTGGTCGGCCATGGCCGAGGCTTCGGGCATCAGCAGCGTGGCGCGGCCTGGCGCGCGCAGCACGATCTCGACCTCCGAAATCCCGTCGCGAAAGGTGATGTCGGTCGGGCCAAGCGCATCCTCGCCAAGACTGGCTAGATGTTTCTCAAAGGCCCCGGTCGACAGCACCAGGATCCGCCCATCCATTTCCGCACGCGCCTCCGCCGGGCGGCTTTCCGGATAGATCGCCCATTTTTCGGCCAACATGCCCATCACCCGCATCGCCTTCTGGGTCCAGAGCGTGATGGGGTTTTCAAAGACCTGATAATTCGGAGCCATGCCGCCCTCCTCCCTCGGTTCTGATGCACAGATCCTAGCGTGAACGGCGCAAGCCGGCCAGCCGTTCACGGGCCGGTTAACGGTCCGATAACGCTGGCAACAACGCCCTGCTGCAACCTTGCGTTGCGCGAACCCGGGCCGCCCCCGGCCAGGGTCCGACAGGACGAAAGGGCGGATTTCCCATGGCTTTCATTCCCAATGACACGCGTTTCGCCGATCAATGGCACCTGCGCAACACCAGCAGCACCGGGCTCGACCTCAATCTCGTCGATGTCTGGGATGATTACACCGGCAGCGGTGTCGAGGTCGTCGCGATCGACCGCGGCTTCGACTTTTTCCACCAGGATTTCGACAATTACCGCACCGATCTCGACTGGGATCTGGAAAACAATGACAGCGTCGCCTTGCCCGACCCGGGCGAGAATGACCGCCACGGCACCCCGGTGCTGGGGCTGATCGGCGCAGCGCAGGATGGCGACGGCACGGTGGGCATCGCCTTTGGCGCAGACATCATCGGCTATAAGACCGATTGGGGCCGCGCCGAGATTGCCGATGGCATCGAGCGGGCCAGCGACAATGGCCATGACATCGTCAATATGAGCTATTGGAACGGCACCAATATGTTCTCGCCGACCGAGCAGAATGTGGGGCTGGTCGATGCGATCCGCGATGCCGCGGCCGATGGGCGCGGCGGGCTTGGGCTTGTCATGGTCAAATCGGCCGGCAATGGCCGCGGCACGGCCAACGCCACCGACCGCGCCGAGGCGACCATCGAATCGGTCAACAACCTGCGCGAAACCGTGGTCGTCGCCGGCGTGCGGCAGAACGGCGAGGTGAACGGCTCCTCCAGCCCCGGCGCCAATGTGCTCGTCTCGGGCTTTTATGGCGGGGTGCTGACCACCGATGAACAGGGCGCGGCGGGCTACAACGCGACCGATTTCACCAATTTCAACGGCACCAGCGCCGCGGCGCCGCAGATCGCGGGCGTCATCGCGCTTATTCTCGAGGCCAATCCCGATCTGGGCTGGCGCGATGTGCAGGAGATCCTGGCCTATTCTGCCCGCCATGTCGGCTCAGATGTCGGCAGCACTGCCCAGGGCAATGAGCAGGCCACCCAGACCAATGGCGCGACCTGGTTCTGGAACGATGCCGATGACTGGAATGGCGGCGGGCTGCATTTTTCCAACGATTACGGCTTTGGGCTTGTCGATGCTGAGGCGGCCGTGCGCCTGGCCGAAACCTGGACCGGCAGCCGGACCAGCGCCAATGAGGTGAACCCCGCGCGCATCGATGCGCTCGACAGCGCGCTCGTCATTGCCGAGGGGTCCGGCACGGGGGGCTCGAACTTCTTCTCCATGACCTTCGATCAGGGCATCGAGGTCGAGCACATCACCCTGGGCATCAATTTCGTCTCG
>JBCBKN010000155.1:0-9533 GCA_038521775.1 Pseudomonadota bacterium
TCAACGGCTGGGGCGCGGTCTGACCGGCGTTCTGATTTTCGGCCCCGATCCGGTTGCGGTCGATCTTCGGCGCGACGAGGCGGTTCTGGCCGCAGCGGGGCCGCAGGCGGAGGCCGATATGCGTCTGACCCGGCTTGCCGCCGCCAGCTTGCGCGGCGATCCGGCCGCGCTCAGCGATGCGATGCAGGCGCGCGGGTTTTTTCCCGGCCCGCGGGCAGTGGTGCTGGAGAGCGCCTCCGACGGGCTGGCCGAGATCATCGGGGACGCATTGTCCGGCGCGGCAATCGGCGAGGATGCGGTGCTGATTGCCACGGCCGGGGTGCTGCCGGCGCGCTCAAAACTTCGCAAGCTCTTTGAAACCGCGCCCAATGCGGCGGCCTGCCAGCTCTTTGACGATCCGCCCGGGCGGGGTGAGCTTGCCGCGTTCCTCAACGCCGCCGGGGCCATGGGCATTGCCGAGGGGACCGTGGACGCCCTGGCCGCCTTGGCCGATCAGATGGATCAGGGCAGCCTGCGGCAGCTCTGCGCAACCGCGGTTCTGCATGCCGGCGATGCGCCGGTCTCGCCGCAGGACGTCGCGGCCTGCGCCCCGCTCTCTGCCGAAGGCGGGGTCGATGAGGCGCTGGCAGCGGCCGCGGACGGACAGCCCGGCGCGCTGGCCATGCAGCTTGCGCGGCTGGACGCGCAGGGGGTGGCGCCGACCACCGTTGCAATCGCCGCCGCGCGTTTTTTCCGGCAGCTGCATATGCTTGCCTGCGCGCCGGATGGGCCGGAGGCCGCGGTCGCGCGGCTGCGCCCGCCGGTCTTTGGCCCGCGCCGCGCCGCATTGGTGGCGCGCGCCCGGCGGCTGGGCCCGCGCCGGATCGAGCAGATCCTGCGGCTGGTGACCGAGACCGACCTCGAGCTGCGGTCGGGGCGGCCCATGCCCGGCGCCGCCGTGATCGGACGCACGCTGATGCGGATCGCCCGGGCCAGCGCGTGACAGGGACCGGGACATGACGGGGACCGGGACATGACGGGGACCGGGACATGACAGGGACCGGGGCATGACAGGGACCGGGGCATGACCGAGCCCGGCATATGAGACAAGCCGCTGGCCTTGCCGCGTCGCAGCCGCGCGCCATGGGCCGGGCGCGCATCGGGCTTCGCGACGGACGGCTGGCTGATCTCTATCAGCAAGGCTCGGCCCGGATCATGCTGCCCATCGCGCCAGGGCCGGGGCTGGAGGCGGTCATCGTCAACACCGCCGGCGGCATCACTGGCGGGGATCGCTTTGCCTATGAGGGGCATGCCCAGGGGGGTCGGCTGGTGTTGGCGACCCAGACGGCCGAGCGGCTCTATCGGGCGCAGCCGGGGCAGATCGGACGGTTGGAGACCAGCCTGACGGTCGCGCCCGGGGCGCGGATCGACTGGCTCCCGCAGGAGACCATCGTCTTTGACCGCGCGGCACTTGACCGCCGGCTCAGCGTGTCGCTGCGCGGCGATGCCGTTTTCACGGCTGTCGAGCCGCTGATCCTGGGACGCGCGGCAATGGGCGAGACCCTGCACCAGGCGCATGTCACCGATCATTGGGAAATCCGCCGCAACGGCGCGCTGGTCTATGCCGAGGCGTTTCGTCTGACCGGCGACATTCAGGCCGCAACGCGCGGGCCGGGCACTCTGGCAGGGCACCGCGCCTTTGCCACGCTGTTGCATCTCGGCCCGGATGCCGCGTCGCTTCTTGCCCCGCTGCGGAACGCGCTCGGCCAGGCCCATACGGTGCTGGGCGGCGCCTCGCTGCGCGATGGCTGTCTGATTGCCCGGCTGGTGGCGCCGGACGGTCTTGCCCTGCGGCGCGGGCTGGCCCAAGCTCTGCCCTGTCTTCTGGGCCGACCGCTGCCGCGGGTCTGGCAAATCTAGGCGCGCAAAAACCAGCGGGGAGGCGGGCGATGTATAAGGTGATCGGCAATCCCAAGACCCGGGCGCTGCGGGTGATGTGGATGTTGGAGGAGCTTGGGCTCGATTATGAGGTCCAGCCCAGCGAGCCCCGCTCCGACGAGGTGCGGCGCTGGAACCCGTCGGGCAAGATCCCGCTCCTTTATGTCGAGGATGCGGTGCTGATCGACAGCGTGGCCATCGTCACGTTCCTGGCCGACCGGCACAATGCCCTGACCATGAAGGCGGGCACCATTCCGCGCGCCATTCAGGACAGCTTTACCCAGTTCTGTGTCGATGAGGTCGAAGGCCCGCTTTGGACGACCGCCAAGAACAGCTTCATCCATCCCGAAGAGCTGCGCGTGCCGTCGATCAAGACGGTCTGCCGGCTGGAGTTTGACCGCGCCATGACGACGCTCGCGGCGCGGCTGGGCGAGCAGGAATATGTGATGGGCGGGGCGTTCACGGTGCCCGATCTGATCCTGGGCCATTGTGCCTCCTGGGCCCAGCGTGCGAAATTCGACATCCCCGAGGGGCCGCTCACCGCCTATTTCGACCGGATCCTCGCCCGCCCGGCCTATGCTGCGGCAATGGCCCGGGCCCAGGCGACACTGGCGGCGTGACCGCGATTGCACATGTGGTGCGGCGCGCCGGGTCCTGGCAGGGCCCGCCCAGCGATCATGTCGTGCTGAGCTATGCCGACCGGCTGTTGCGGCGGCGGCGCCTTTATTGTGCCAGCGGCGCGGCGCTTCTGGTCGATCTGGCCGAAACGCTGAGCCTTGTTGCGGGCGATGCGTTCGAAACCGGGCAGGGCAATTTCGTCGAGATTGCCGCGGCCGAGGAGCCCTTGGCCGAAATCCATGCCGATGGTGCCACGCTGGTCCGCCTCGCCTGGCATATCGGCAACCGCCACACCCCGGCCGAGATCACGCCCGGCCGCATTCGCATCGCCCGCGATCATGTGATCGAGGACATGCTGGCGCGTCTGGGCGCCACTGTGGCCCATGTCACGGCGCCGTTCTCTCCCGAAGGCGGGGCCTATGGCACCGGGCGGGTGATGGGGCATGACCACGGGCATACGCCTGAGCATGGGCATGTGCACCATCACGGCCAGGCGCCTGAGCATGGGCATACGTCTGAGCACGGGCATTCGCATGAGCACGGGCATGGCAGCGACGCGGACCGTCCGCACCGCCATGACGGGTAGCGGCGATGGCTCTGCGAGCGCCCCACCGGCTGCATCTGGGGACAGCGCATCGGGGTCCGTTGCCGACGCGATGACCTTGGCGACTTGGCTCTCGCCCTCCTACCCGATCGGTGCGTTTTCCTGGTCGCACGGGCTTGAGACGCTGGTTGCGCAGAATGCGATCCATGATCCCGTCAGCCTGGAATGTTGGATCGCCGATGTGCTGGCAAACGGGGCCGGGCGCACCGATGCGGTGCTGCTGGCGCGGGCGTACCGCGCCGCCGCCGATCCCGCGGCCTTGACCGATATCGCCGCCCTTGCCCGGGCGCTGGCCCCGTCGCTGGAGAGGTTGCGCGAGACCGCGGCCCAGGGCGCTGCGTTTGAGCGGGTCACCATGGCTGCCTGGGGATCGGACCTGCCCGTGGCCCCCGTGGCCCCCATGGCCCCAGCGGCGCCCGCGGCCCCCGGGGCTGGCGACGCGACCGAGGCCTCGGACCCCGTTCTGGGCGTCGGCCCGGATCCGGAGGGGGCGGCCCTGCCCTATCCGGTGGCCTTGGGCCGCGCGGCCGGACAGGCGGGCATCGCGCTCGACCTGGTGCTGGCCATGGCGCTGCAGGCGATGGCGGCCAACCTGATCTCGGCAGGCATTCGGCTGATCCCGATTGGCCAGACCGACGGGCAGCGGGTGCTCGCCTCGCTTCACCCTCTCTGTCGACAGGTTGCAGCGGCGGCAGCGGCGGACGGGGCGGCGCTGGGAGGATGCGCGATCCTCACCGATATCGCGGCCATGCAGCATGAGACGCTGCGGGTGCGGCTGTTTCAGTCCTGACCGCGCTGCCTTTTTGCAAGGCAGATGGCGCGCCCTGCCCCGTTCCAGACCCCGCCGGGCTTTGCGCTGCCGGGCTTTTGTGCAACGATTGTGCCTGGGGGTGAAAGACAAAGGTTTGGCGGACATGGACAGCGTGCCTCGAATTGCATTGCGCCATCTGCAGGGCGCCTGGCTTGCCGAAAACGCCACGGAACACGGGCGCGCCACCCTGGGCGGGTTTGGCCGCATCCCCGTAATGCGGGATTTTGGCGATGATGGCTGGCGCTGGGACGCGCCGCCGGGGTACGAATCGCGCTCCGATTGCGGCGGTACAGCCGATGCGGCGGTCGGTGTCGCCTGGTGGATGCGGCCCGAACACAAGGAGTGGCGCGCCCTGCTGCTCAGCGGCGCCCCGGTCTGGGTCCGCCGCGCGGGCGCGAACGCGCCGGCATCGCTGGGTGTCTATGAGATCGACGATGTGGTGCTGGACGCGCTGGAGTTTTCGTTCCGGCTGGGCCGCAAGCTGGCCGACACCGATGGAGAGACGCGCCCTGGCGCGGAGGGCGGGACGCGCCCTGGCGCGGAGGGCGGGACCGGGCCCGTGCCGGACAGGCCCTAGAGAACAGGATTGTCGGATGAGTGAGCGCGAGCCCGGTTTGGCCGATAGGGTGCATATGCCCGGCATGGCCGGCGCAGAAGAGCCGCAAAGGCGGGCCGCCCGATCGCCGCATGGACCGCTGCGTGTCGGCATTGGCGGGCCGGTGGGGGCGGGCAAAACCACGCTCACCGCGGCGCTCTGTCGGGCGATGCGCGAGCGCTGGTCGATCGCCGCGATCACCAATGACATCTACACGCGCGAGGATGCCGAGGCGCTGATGCGCGCCCAGGCCCTGCCGCTGGACCGGATCATGGGGGTGGAGACCGGGGGCTGCCCGCACACCGCGATCCGCGAGGATGCCTCGATCAATCTTGCAGCCATCGCCGAGCTGCGCGGCCGGCACCCGGATCTCGATCTGGTGGTGATCGAAAGCGGCGGCGACAATCTGGCGGCCACTTTCAGCCCTGAGCTGGCGGATCTGACGATCTATGTCATCGACGTGGCGGCCGGCGAGGAGATCCCGCGCAAGGGCGGGCCGGGGATCACCCGTTCGGACCTTCTGGTGATCAACAAGACCGATCTTGCGCCGCATGTCGGCGCCTCGCTCGATGTGATGAAGCGCGACGCGGCGGTCCAGCGGGGCGCACGCCCTTTCCTCTTCACCAGTTTGCGCGCGGGGCAGGGTGTCGATGACATCGTGGCGTTTCTGCACGAGGCCGGCGGGCTGGCGTGACCCTGCGGGCCGGTGCAGGCCGCACCGCCTTGTGACCCCGAGCGGAGAAGGGGGGCGTGCGCGAGGGGCATCGAGCCCCTGCGCGCCCGCGCAGCCCTGCCGGGCTGCAGCCCAGCCCCACCGTCTGGCCCGGATTTGCCGGCGGTCAGGGCGGCCGTTCGGTCACGGCATGCGGCGGCTATTTGCCATAGCAGCGCTCATGCAAACGCCAATAGGCGGGCGTGTCCCGCAAGGCGGCGTTGCGCCCGGCCAGGGCAAGCGCGGTCGTATCGCCCTCATCGCGCCGGCACGGGTCCTGGGCTGCGCTCAACAGCATGTCGAGCACGGGCTGGGCCTCGCTGGCCCGGGCCGCATAATGCAGCGGTGTCTCGCCCTGCGCGCTGGGCTCATCGGCATCGGCACCGGCCGCAAGCAGCGCGGCTGCGATCGCCGGTGCAGGGTTCCAGGCGGCAGCCTGATGCAGCGGCGTGAGATCGCGGTCATCCTCGGCATCGGGGTCTGCGCCCGCCGCCAGCAGCATCTCGACGATGCCCGGTGTCGTGGAATAGCGCGCGGCGACATGCAGGGCGGTTCGCCCCTCGGCGGTGCGCCGGTCCGGATCGGCACGCGCCGCAAGAAGCGCCGTGATCATGCCGGGCGCATCGTCGCGCCGGGCGGCGAGATGCAGCGCCGTGGTGCCGCGCGGATCGGCAAAGGACCAGAACGAGGCGTCGCGCCCCTCGATGGTGGCATTCACATCCGCCCCGGCAAGCACCAAAAGCGACACCATGCCGGGGAAAGACCCCATCTCGGCGAGGAGATGGAGCGGGGTGCGCCCGTCGCGCCGACGCGCATCGGGCGGCGCATCGGCCCGCAACAGCAGCCGGACAAGCCCCGGGTTCCGCGCCGCGACCAGGGCATTGTGCAGCGGCGTGTTCCCGGCCGCGTCGCGCTGGGACAGATCTGACCCCGCGTTCAAGCATTGTGCCAAAGCCTCGACCGTCACCTCGGCAAAATATGGCTGGGTGCCGAACCCGGCGCAGTCTTCAGCCGCCGCCACAGCGCCAGTCATCATCTGCGTGGCGATGATCACAAGAGCGCCCAGGCGCAGGGTCGATCTGACAGGCCTTTTGGCTCGCATGGGCTGCATGCGCCTCCTGAACTCCCGCACCAGGTCTCCGCCTTCCGATCTGGCGACTGCCAGGGCCGGCGTCAATCCATGCCCGGGCAGGTCTCACTGGCGGGTCCTATTGACGGGCCTCACTGGCGGGCCTCAAGGCCGGGCCCCAAGGCGCGCCTCGCGCCAGAACGCATAGATCCCGGCAACGGTGATCACCGCAGCGCCGATCACGGTTGCCAGCGCCATCGGGTCGGCAAACACAAACACCCCAACCGCCGAGGCAAGGACAAGCTGGACATAGGCAAAGGGCTGGATCACCGCGGCCTCGGCCGAGGCGAGCGCCATGATCAGCAAAAAATGGCCCCCCGCCCCGGTCACGCAAAGCACGGCCATGAGCGCCCAGTCCCAGCCGGCAAAGCCGGACCAGAAAAAGGGCACAATGGCTGTCATGAACGCCGCCCCGGCAATGCCGGTCCAAAAGAAACTGGTGGCCGCGCTGTCATACCGTGCCACGAACCGGGTGAGCAGGCCGTAGATTGCAAAGAGGAACGCCGCCCCGAAGGCGACAAGGGCTGCCGGGTCGAACACGCGCAGACCGGGCCGCAGGATGATCAGCACCCCGACAAACCCGACGACAACCGCGGCGGCGCGGCGCCAGCCCACATGCTCGCCCAGGACAGGAACGGAAAGCGCCACGATGATGAGCGGGTAGACGGCAAAGATGGCATGCACCTCGGCCAGCCCAAGCAGCGTGAAGGCCCAGACGGTGACGATGACCTCGACGGCCAGAAGCACACCGCGTGCCGCCTGAAGCCATGGCCGGCGCGACCGGGCCACCGCGCGGACCCCGCCGCGGCGGCGCCCGGCAAGGAGGATGACAAACACAGCCAGCGCCCAATAGCGCAAGGCCACCACGAAAACCGGGTTCGACGCCTCGGCCAGATGCCGAGACATGCCGTCCTGCGCGGCAAAGACGGCCATCGCGGCAATCATATAGACAATGCCGCGGCGGTTCTGGGCTGCGAGCGCCAGCGCACCGGCGGGCCCTGTTTCGGCACGTGGCATCGACCCCTCCATCCGCGCCACTCAAGGTGCCACAGCAGGAAAGGTCAACCTGCCATCCGGCCGGATCCGCCGCGCCGTTCCCAGATGCTGTCGGTCAGATCGGGCGGCGCCGGGCCAAGACGCGCTTCCCCGGGACCGTGCCGCCTAGGAAAACAACAGCACCGATCCGTCGATATCATCGGTGTCGATCGTGCCCGAGGATGCGATGAGCGAAATGGATTCCGGCCCGTTCCTCTCGGCAATCACGAGCATGTCCGCCCCCTTTTGCTTGACCTTGACGTCGGCCATGCTCGACAGGCCCCAGGCCGAGACATCGAGCACTTCACCCGGCGTCCAGTCCCGCACCGTGTCGCGCACATCGTCGCGCACAAAGGTGAACCGGTCGGTCTTGCCACCGCCCCACATCTTGTCGGCGCCCGCGCCGTCGATGATCTCGTCGGTGCCGCCGCCGCCGAAAAGCTTGTCATCCCCCGCGCCGCCTTCCAGCCGGTCCTGCCAGGACTTGCCCGACAGGGTGTCGTTGCCGTCATTGCCCTTCAGAGTGTTTGCCCCGCGGTTTCCGGTGATCACATCATCGCCGCTGCCACCGGTGGCGTTTTCGATCAGCGAGCGTTTGTCATTGTCGTGCTGAAGCGCGTTGTAGAGATGATCGGCATAATTGCCGCTGCCGAGCGAGGCGTTCTGGGCGGTGCTTCCGACCGAGAAATCGCTGCTCTCGCCGGGGTTGAGGTCGATGTCGAGCCCGGTGCTGTAGTTGGACAGATCGTAGGTGTCCTCGCCATTGCCATCCCAGATCGTGCGGAAGATGCGGTTGCCGCCGGGCGTGCCCTGGCCCACCCCGTCGACGAACATCTCGCCGGTGGTGGTGGAAAAGGTGTAGACCGTGTTCCCTGCATTGGCGGTGAAATCCGCCCCGTAAAGCCGGTGCAGGGTCGCGATGTCATACATCATGAAGGTCTGGGCATAGCCGTAGGTTTCATTGTTGTAGCCGGACGTGTCGTCACCCACGAAGGAGCGGTAGGTCATCACGGAGAATTCCATCGCGTCCTTGTCGGTCGTCATCGCCCCCGGGCCGCTGCTCTCATGCCCGTGTTTGAGGCCCAGCGAATGGCCAAGCTCATGCCAGAGCGTGAAATTGCCCCAGGTGCCGAGCGTGGCATTCTCGAACCCGATCACCTCCCAGGTCGCGGCATTCGCCCAGCTTGGATTGGTGTTGCGCAGCCAGATATCGCCGCCGGATTCGCTGTTGGAGGGGTAATAGGCAAAGCCGGTATTGGTCGCATCGGTCAGCCCGAGCTTGATCACCGCATCGGTGTCGTTTTCGCCCGAATCGTCGCCAAGCTCGTCGAACTCGATCGTCGCAAACTCCGCCACCGCATCGAAGATCGCGCGCATCTCGGTCTCGGCCGCGGCGCTGAGCGTGCCGTAATTGCTCGGCGACGAGACATAGCCATAATCGGTGCCCGCATCGGTGAAGCTGAAGGTGACCGTCGAGAGGGTCCAGAGACTGCCGCCGATCAGCGCGTCGACATTCTGATCGCTGTCGCCTGTGTCGGTGTCATAGCCGAACCCTGCGGCCACGACCGAATTGTTCGAAATCCCGCTCGGGACCGATATGCCCGTGTTCGATGCGGTGTCGCCGTCGACCGCAACCTCTGACAGAAAATCCGGCCGGTCCGCGTCTTTCTCCCAGACAGCGGCCAACCCGGCGTCGCACAACATACACATGCTCCGCACGTCTCCCCATAAATCCACCCATTGCGACGGTAGCGTGCAAATCAGGCGGAGTCTGGCCGGAATGTGGCACCAATGGGCCGCGTTTCTTGGGTTTTAGACAAAATGCCCGCAGCTCGCGCCATGGTCGCCCGGGGTGCTGTGCCGACATCTCGAATCGGGATAGGGTCGACAGCGCTCTGGATGAGGTGCGCAGATGGGCTTTCTGGACATCCTGGCGGCCTTTGGCCCCGGCATGGCGGGTCTCGTGGTGCTTGGACTGGTCTTGTGGGCGTCGCGCAAGGCCCGGGCGGCCGTGTCACAGCAGATGCGGTTTCCCGCCGGGTTCGTCTGGGTGCTGGGGGTCTGCGCGATTCTGCTGCTCGGCATCGGGGGCGCGGGCATCTATTTTGACGA